>NZ_JBBCKX010000012.1:0-117738 GCF_037153115.1 Pantoea sp. USMM079 | reverse complement strand
ATGAATTTCATTATGTGTTCACTCGTGAGACTTGATATTTTTTACGTCCGGAGACGCTGATATCAATCCTGCGAGTGCCCACACAGATTGTCTGATAAATTGTTAAAGAGCAGTGCCGCGATTTCTCAATCGGCGCGGGATGCGTATGTTACGCTTTCCGCATTCTCAGTCAAGCATTTATTTTTGCTTTTCTGAAGGTTGCCTTGAAGACCACCTCCTGAACACTTCGCTTCGTAAGCCGTTGTTCCGTGTCAGTGGAGGCGCAGTATAGGGATTTCTTTTTGGCTGACAAGCGCTAAATGCAAATTAAATTCTGAGTGCTGTTTTTTTCGTCGAAACCCCACTAAATCGCCAGTTTTTCCAGCAATGGAAAGCCATAACGCCGTAGAACCGGTGATAATTGCACCGCCTCCTCATCCATAAGCGTGCAGAACGCCATATTTTGACCAGAAGAAACGGCGTGCGGCGCTTCATGTTCTAATAACCATACTGTGCGGCGTGCAATGGCTGCACCAGAATCCACTAGCCGCGTGCCTTCAGGCAGTACCATTTGCAGCTCGTCACGCAATAGAGGAAAGTGCGTACATCCCAGGACGACAGTGTCAGGTGGCTCTTTCATACGAAGCCAGGGTTGCACAGCATGGCGCACATCAGAGAGTTCCACCCCTTCACCATGAAGTTTCGCTTCCGCCAGCTCTACCAGTTCAGCAGAACCCAGCATTTCGATTTTGCACTCGCGCGCAAACTGCGCCACCAGCTCATGAGTATAAGGACGTTTTACCGTGCCGCGCGTTGCCAGTAATCCCACGACACCATTACGCGTGAGACGCGCAGCAGGTTTAATCGCCGGCACAACACCGACAACAGGAAACTCGAATCGCTCACGCAGTGCAGGTAAAGAAACGGTGCTAGCCGAGTTACAGGCAATGATGACTAATGCCAGCGGGAAGCGTTTTGTAATCGCCTCAACCACAGCAACCACACGCTCGACAATAAAGTCTTCGGTTTTTTCACCGTAAGGGAAACCTTCATTATCGAAGGCATATAAATAGTGAAGATCCGGCAATAACTGCCGGACCTCATCATAGACGGAGAGCCCACCGACGCCGGAGTCAAACACCAGCACGGTGGGACGCAGATCAGAAGCTGTAGCTGGCGCTGAGGTAATACTCCGTTCCTGGAGTTGGATAGCCATACACTGTCTCGTAGTCTTTATCGAACAGGTTGGCAATTCTACCACGAACGGTGAGTTGTGATGTGACCGGATACGACACTGCGAGATCCCACAAGCTCACACCGCCCAATTTCACGCGCTGCGGCGTGTAAGAGTGGTTGTAATCGTTATCGTAACGATCGCCAAGATAGTGATAGGTCACAGACCAGTCTAAATCGTAGATTGTCCAGTCGAGTTGGTATTTCACCTGCTGCTTAGCACGGCGTACCAGCTGCTGATTAGTCTCTGCATCACGCGCATCAACATAATCGTATGAGATTTGATGGCTGAGCGGGCCAGTATCGAAGGATGCTGTTGCTTCCACCCCTTTGATGCGTGCTTTATCGATGTTGTAATAAACGTACGTGCTTGGGTCGCTATCAATCAGATTGTCGATATCATTGCGGTAGCCGGATACACGCCAGTTTACCGGGCCCGTCAGCCCCTCAAAGCCCCCTTCCCACTGCTTGCTCTTTTCAGGCTTCAGATCCGGGTTACCATACGTCTGGCTGTAAAGCTGTCCTAAATTCGGCGATTTGAATGCCGTACCGTAAGAAGCGAAAACACGGTAGCCGTCAACAAACTCCCACGCGGCACTGCTCTGCCAGGTGTTATGCCAGCCAAACGCATCATTGTCGTCGCCACGTACTGCCCCTTCCAGCGTTACGCTGCCAAATTGCTGCTGCGCAGTAGCATAAATCCCAGTATTACGTTGTTCCTGACCTTCAATAGTGGAGTTAGTACCCGGTTCTGAAGTCTGTTTCTGCCAGTCCACGCCCCCGCTGATTGCACCATGTCCGACCTGCACAGTGTTACCCCACTGCAGGTTGTACTGCTGCACATCATTTAATGAGGCGGTCGCATCGTATTTACCGAGTTGCGGGCTGTAGTTGTAATCTTTGGTATGGCTGTAGCTGGCGATTAATTGGGATGAGTAGATACCCTGATTGAAGCGCAGACCGGTATCCCAGGTTTGGCTGTAAAGCTGGCGAGTATCGACAAAGGTGTTCGGCTCTACATAAGTAGGGTAACCATCGTAAGCCGTTCGGTTGTCGAAACCATAGCCACGCACGAAACCGCTGAATTCATCGTTAAATTGATGCTCCAACGATCCATACAAGGTTTTGCTCATAAAGCCGTCACGGTCTTTCTGCGCGGGATCGCCGTAAACGTCAGGCAAGTTGGCCACCACGTCGTAACCCTTGGTGTAGGTATAATTACCCGCCATGGTGAGTTTGGTGGCATCGCCCAGCATTTGCTGCGTGGAACCATCATAACTTTGGTAGCCATTGGAACCGACACCCGCCGTCAACGTGGTACCTGCTTTATCGCGGCCGGTAATAATGTTCACCACCCCACCAATCGCATCCGAACCATAAACCGCTGAACGCGCGCCACGGATATATTCGATGCGCTGCACCAGTGACAACGGAATCTGGCTTAGATCAGACGAACCAGAAATACCCGCCTGATTGAGACGAACGCCGTCAATCAATATCAGCACATGGCTGGAGTTAGTACCACGGATAAACATCGAGCTGGATTGACCAAGGCCACCGTTCTGCGCGATATCCACGCCAGGTAAACGGCGCATCACATCCGTCAGGCTTTTCGCTTGCCAGCGATCGATCTCTTCACGGGTGACTACCGTTGTCGGTGCCAGCACCGATGAAACCGGCTGAGCGAAACGATTAGCGGTAACGATTTGCGTATCATCATCCTGAGCGTAGCCATACGCAGCCCAGAGTGAAAGCGCCGTTGCACTGAAGGCACACAGCGTAGTTTTGCTTTTATTCATTGTTGTAAGCATCCAAAAGACGAAGCAGGATGCCGCAGGCCTACAACCGATAGCACGCGATGGTTGCAGTGATTGCGACGACACACCGGCAGGTCTTCGGGCTGAGAATCATATATGGTGAAAAACTTCCCATCCCACAGGACAGTGTTTAACGATCGATCACCATGACATTCTTTTACCGCTGCGCGTCAGCTCCAGATTCACACTGGATTCCCTTTTAACTCAAGGAGGCCGGCAGTCGCAGTCTACGGTTAAGAAGGTCGGGAATCCAGACTGCCAGCCATCATCTTCTCACAGAACTGGACATCAGCAGGTGAATGCCTACAATCGCCCGGCAAGCTAGCTTATTACCAGGATTAAAGATGACACCCGAACAGCTCCCGATTGAACAATACGACGCGCAACTGGCGGAAAAAGTCAGCCGTTTACAGGCGATGATGGTGCCCTTTGCCGCGCCTGACGTGGAGGTGTTCCGCTCACCGGTCAGCCACTACCGTATGCGCGCCGAATTCCGCATCTGGCATGATGGCGACGATCTGTACCACATCATCTTTGATCAAGAGACCAAGCAGCGCATCCGTGTGGATCAATTCCCTGCTGCCAGCGCGTTGATCAACCAGTTGATGCCAAAATTGATCGATGCGATCCGTGATAACAAAGCGCTGCGTTTCAAGCTGTTCCAGATCGACTACCTGTCGACGATGAGCAATCAGATTGTGATTTCGCTTTTGTATCACCGCAAGCTGGAAGCGGACTGGACGGAAGCGGCCACCGCGCTGCGCGACGCACTGCGTGCTGAAGGCATTGATGTACAGCTGATTGGTCGCGCGACCAAAACCAAAATCTGCCTTGATTGCGATTACGTCGATGAGCGCCTGCCGGTAGCAGGCAAAGAGATGATTTATCGTCAGGTGGAAAACAGCTTCACCCAGCCGAATGCGGCGATGAATATTCAGATGCTGGAATGGGCGCTGGATGTCACTGAGGGCTCACGTGGTGATTTGCTGGAACTCTATTGCGGCAATGGCAACTTCTCATTGGCGCTGGCGCGAAACTTCCATCGCGTACTGGCAACCGAGATCGCGAAACCTTCGGTGGCGTCGGCGCAGTACAATATTGCCGCCAACCATATCGATAATGTGCAGATCATTCGCATGGCGGCGGAAGAGTTTACCCAGGCGATGAATGGCGTGCGCAGCTTTAATCGTTTGGAAGGCATCGATCTGAAAAGCTATCAATGCGAGACCATCTTTGTCGATCCACCACGCAGTGGCCTGGATGAGGAAACCGTGAAGATGGTGCAGGCGTATCCACGCATCCTGTATATCTCCTGCAACCCGCAAACCCTGTGCGACAATCTTGCCACGCTGAGTGAAACCCATGACGTGTCGCGGCTAGCGTTGTTCGACCAGTTCCCGTACACCCATCATATGGAATGCGGTGTCTGGCTCACGCGTAAAGCGTAAAACAAAATGGGAACCCTGCGGTTCCCGTTGTTGTATTTAGCTCTTGTTCCTGGCACGGCGGAAGCGCGTGGCAATCCAGAACACCAGCGCCACCATCAAAATGGTCGGAATGAAGTTGGAACCGATATCCGGATATTCAGCACGCACCAGCGCGCTATACACCAGAATACCCAACAGGAAAAACGCCGCGGCCAGTGAAGGCATGCCATCGGGCATATTACGGTTAAGATAACGCTGATGCAGACACCAGGCTGCGAGGCCAAGGGCGATCAGCGGGAATATCGAAAAAGGCACAAACGTACTGAACAGCACCGAAAAGGAGCCGTTGATCGCTAAACCGGTGATAAAAGCCAGTAACAGGGTTCCTTTATCGCGTGGGTTTTGCTCAATCATTTCATTATCCTTATCACATTACTCTTCGGGTTTTTCCAGGGTCACCGCCAGACGTTCCTGCTCCCGGCGATACCAGTAATAAGCGCCTTTGGCGATCATACGTAATTGCAGCACCAGGCGATCTTCCAGCTTGCGACGCTGTTCGATATCCACATCCAGCGCTTCCGCACCGGCACTGAACACGATGGTCACCATGGCTTCGGCTTGCGCTTCGGTAAAGCTGCGCGGCATCCGATTTTCCAGCTCAAGGTAATCCGCGAGCTCAGCAATAAAGTGCTGAATTTCTCGCGCAACTGCGGCACGGAACGCGGCCGATGTTCCGGAGCGCTCGCGTAGTAAGAGACGAAAAGCGTTGGGATTGTTCCCGATAAATTCCATAAATGTGGAAACGGAGGTCTTGATGATGCTGCCGCCCTTGGCAATGCGCTGACGTGCCTGGCGCATCAACTGGCGTAACATCAGGCCACTTTCGTCGACCATGGTCAAACCCAGTTCATCCACATCTTTAAAGTGACGATAAAACGAGGTAGGTGCAATCCCGGCTTCACGCGCAACTTCACGCAAACTCAGGCTGGCAAAACTCCTTTCTGCACTTAACTGACTGAAGGCTGCTTCAATCAGCGTACGTCTTGTACGTTCTTTCTGTTGCGCCCTGACGCCCATTTTCCCGGCCTTTTAAGTGATCTGGAAGGCACTATAACAAACTTTTCAGCGTACAGTGGCGCAAAGTTTGTGACCGCCTGTGTACCTCACGCTTTGTCAAAACTGGGGATTTTTCGCTGTTAGAATTCAGAAGTGCGCGGTGAGATGTTAGAATCTCGTTGTAAAAATGTGATAGAAAAATAGGACGTACTGGTATGCAAAAGTCTTACGATTACGATGCCATTGTGATTGGCTCAGGTCCAGGCGGCGAAGGTGCGGCAATGGGCCTGGTGAAGCAGGGAGCGCGCATTGCAGTGATCGAACGCTACCATAATATCGGCGGCGGTTGTACTCACTGGGGGACCATCCCCTCCAAAGCTTTACGTCACGCTGTCAGCCGTATTATCGAGTTCAATCAAAACCCTCTTTATAGCGATCACACCCGACTCCTGCGCTCCTCATTTGCTGACATTTTGAATCACACCGAAAACGTTATCAGTCAGCAAACGGCAATGCGTCAGGGATTTTATGAGCGCAACCGTTGTGAGCTTTATCAGGGCGATGCCCATTTTGTTGATGCCAACACCATCGAAGTTGAACAGCCCGATGGCACCCGCGAACGCTTAACCGCAGAAAAATTCGTGATTGCGTGCGGTTCACGTCCTTACCATCCTGCAGACGTCGACTTTACGCACCCACGCATTTACGACTCCGACTCCATCCTCAATCTGCATCATGAACCTGGCCATGTGATCATCTACGGTGCCGGTGTGATTGGTTGCGAATACGCATCGATTTTCCGTGGCCTGAACGTCAAGGTGGACTTGATCAACACGCGCGATCGTTTGCTGGCGTTCCTCGATCAGGAAATGTCAGATTCGCTCTCCTATCACTTCTGGAACAGTGGCGTGGTAATTCGTCACAACGAAGAGTTCGAGAAGATTGAAGGTGTCAGTGACGGCGTAATCATGCACCTGAAGTCGGGCAAGAAAGTGAAAGCGGATTGCCTGCTGTATGCCAACGGCCGTACCGGTAACACCGATTCACTGGCGCTGGAAAATGTCGGGCTGGAAGCCGATGGTCGTGGCCTGTTGAAAGTGAACAGCATGTATCAGACTGCGCAGCCGCACATCTATGCAGTGGGCGACGTGATTGGTTATCCGAGTCTGGCTTCAGCCGCCTACGATCAGGGCCGTATTGCGGCACAGGCGATCATAAAAGGTGAAGCCACTGCTCATTTGATCGAAGATATTCCCACCGGGATTTATACCATTCCGGAGATCAGCTCAGTGGGTAAAACCGAACAGCAGCTGACTGCGATGAAAGTGCCTTACGAAGTGGGTCGTGCGCAGTTCAAACATCTGGCGCGTGCGCAGATTGTGGGGATGCACGTGGGTAGCCTGAAGATTCTGTTCCATCGTGAAACCAAAGAGATTTTAGGTATTCACTGCTTTGGCGAACGTGCGGCAGAAATTATTCACATCGGGCAAGCCATTATGGAGCAGAAGAACGGCGGCAACACGATCGAGTACTTCGTGAATACCACCTTCAACTATCCGACCATGGCCGAGGCCTATCGCGTCGCGGCGCTCAACGGCTTAAACCGCCTGTTTTAACGACGTGTCCAGATAACCCTGCATGTGGGTTTTGATTGCTTCTGCCAGCTGCTCATAGCGGCTGCGCAGAGGTGATCCTGGGCGATAAACCAAAGCAATCGTGCGCTGCGGAACCGGCTTATAGCAAGGCAGATAGCACACGCCATCACGCACTCGCTCATTCGGCACCGCCAGCGAAGGCAGCAAAGTAATGCCGCTTCCTGCCGCGACCATGTTGCGTAGCGTTTCCAGGCTGGTTGCGCGGAAATGGGTATCTTCATCCGCACCGGCTTCAAAGCAGAAGCCCATGGCCTGATCGCGTAAGCAGTGGCCATCTTCCAGCATCAGCAGCTTTTCGCCGGCCAGATCAGACATCGGCACACGATCGCGATCGTGCCATGGATGATCCTTGTAGATCGCCAGCTTCATCGGCTCGTCAAACAGCGGCACCTCAATAAAGGCTTCGCTCTCTTTCACCAGCGCCAGAATCGCGCAATCCAGTTTGCCACTGTCGAGTTGTGCCAGCAGTTGCTGCGTTTGCGCTTCGTGCAGGTACATTTCGAGTTTAGGGAAGGTTTGATGCAGCATGGGAATGATCTGCGGCAGCAAATACGGGCCAGTGGTTGGAATCAGACCAATATGCAGCGGTCCGGACATCGCTTCGCCCTGTTGGCTCGCCATCTCCTTCAGCACTTTGACTTCGCGCAGCACAGTTCGCGCCTGATCCACCAGCAACAGTCCAGCCTGGGTAAATAACACCTTACGGCTGGTACGCTCCAGCAGCATCACACCGAGCTCATCTTCAAGCTTTCGAATTTGACCGCTCAAGGTAGGTTGGCTGACATGACACGCATCAGCTGCACGCCGGAAATGGCGATGCTCCGCAAGCGAAACCAGATACTCCAGATCACGAATGTTCATTGATTTCCTCCAAACCACGATAGCCCGTGGCGATAGATAGAATAGCAATGAACGATTAGCCCTATCAAGCGATGAACAGGAATAATACCGGCCATAGCAAGCAATGTTGAAAAAGACGCTGAGATGACGTCGAGCATCACCTGCAATCAGCGGTAAAAATCAAAGTGTTGGCCGGGAGTGCCAGCCCTTGATGATGTGCCTATAACAATATGTATTTCTGAAGCTAGAGGTTGGCGGGCTACCGAAAAGGAGCCCGCTCTTTTTTTAGCCTAAACGCTTTTTCGCTTCAGCGATGGCAAATGCGACTTGCTGAGGCGACACACCGCCCTGTGCATTACGCTTGTCGAGGCAGGATTGCAGCGACAGAATCGGATAAACGTCATCCTCAATCACCGTACTGAACTGCTTCAATTGCGCCAGGCTTAATGCTTCCAGCGCCACGCCCTGCTTGATCGCTTCAACCACGGTTTCACCAACAATGTGGTGCGCTTCACGGAACGGTACACCTTTGGCCACCAGATAATCCGCCAGTTCGGTGGAGTTGGCGTAACCCTGCTCGGCCGCTTCCTGACAACGTGGACGTTTCACCTGAATGCCGTCCAGCACCAGTACCGACATATGCAGACAATCAACCCAGGTATCGAGCGCATCGAACAGGCCTTCTTTGTCTTCCTGCATGTCTTTGTTGTAGGCGAGCGGCAAGCCTTTCAGTGTCATCATCATGCCGGTCAGTGCGCCTTGTACACGGCCACATTTGCCGCGAATCAGCTCCAGTGCATCCGGGTTTTTCTTCTGTGGCATCAATGAAGAACCCGACGTTACTTTGTCAGACAGTTCAAGGAAGCCCGCTTCGCCAGTGTTGAAGAAAATCAGGTCTTCTGCGAAACGTGAAAGGTGAATCATGCCGATGGAGGCATCGGACAGCAGTTCCAGCACATGGTCACGATCGGACACGGTATCGAGGCTGTTGCGCGTAGCAGACGCAAAGCCTAACCAGCCGGCCAGCTGCTGACGATCGATTTCATATGCGGTGCCGGCCAGTGCGCCACAGCCCAGCGGGCTCACGTCTAAGCGCTTCAGCGTATCCTGCAGACGGCTTTCATCACGCGCCAGCATTTCTACATAGGCAAGGCACCAGTGCGCAAAGGTCACCGGCTGCGCACGCTGCAGGTGCGTATAGCCTGGCATCACCGCGTCCTGATTAGCTTCAGCGGTGGCAACGAGGGCTGATTGCAGTTCACGCGTGGCGTCCAGCAGCACTGCGACCTGCTCTTTGCACCACAGTTTCAGATCGGTGGCCACCTGGTCGTTACGGCTACGGCCAGTGTGCAGTTTTTTGCCCAGTGCGCCGACTTTGTCGATCAGCTTGCCTTCTACCCAGCTATGGATATCTTCGGCATCGCTTTGCAGAATCTGCTCTGGATTGGCGCGCACTTCTGCCAGCAGTTCATTCAATGCGGCTTCCAGTTGCTGCTGCTCATCGCTGCTCAGCACATTCACGGTAACCAGCGCTTTAGACCACGCTACCGAACCGGTGATGTCCTGCTCCGCCAGACGATAGTCAAAACGCAGTGAATCGTTGAACTGTTTAAACCGTTGGTCTGCTGCCTGCGAAAAACGTCCGCCCCAAAGTGCCATCTGCTTTACTCCTGAATGCTGTTATAGAAAGGGCGGCCCGAAGCCGCCCTTGCAAAATGTGTTATCTGCCGCGGTATTACTTCTTCAGCTCGTTCAGTGCACGAATGCGTGAAGAGAGAGAGAACAGACGGATGAAGCCGCCCGCGTGGCTGTGGTCGTAAACTTCGTCTTCGCCGAAGGTCGCGAACTCTTCCGAGTACAGGCTGTTCGCCGAGGTTTTCTGAATCGCAGTGGCGTGGCCTTTATACAGCTGCAGTACCACTTCGCCATTCACCTCTTCTGCCAGGGACTCGGCAGCAGCCTGGATAGATTTACGCAGCGGCGCAAACCAGCGACCGTCGTAAACCACATATGACATTTCGTGGCCCAGCTGCTCACGCCATTTGAAGCTGTCACGATCCAGTACCAGCTGCTCAACCGCACGCAGTGCGTTGACCATAATGGTGCCGCCAGGGGTTTCATAGCAGCCGCGAGATTTGATACCGACCAGACGGTTTTCCACGATGTCGATACGACCCACGCCGTGTTTCGCGCCCAGCACGTTCAGTTTCTCCAGGCACTGGAACGGGCTCAGCTTCTCGCCGTTTACCGCAACGACACGACCTTTCTCAACGGTCACAGTGACGTTCTCTGGCTGATCTGGCGCTTCCAGTGGATCAACGGTCCACACCCAGCAATCTTTGTTCGGTGCATTCGCTGGGCTTTCCAGCACGCCACCTTCTGTAGAGATGTGCCACGCGTTCTCATCACGGCTGTAGATTTTTTCCAGTGATGCCGTCGTTGGGATGTTACGCACTTTCAGGTAATCCAGCAGCGCTTCACGTGAACGCAGATCCCACTCACGCCATGGCGCAACCACTTTCAGCTGTGGCGCCAGTGCGGTGTAGGTGGTTTCAAAACGCACCTGATCGTTGCCTTTACCGGTCGCACCGTGGCACAGCGCGTCTGCACCGACTTTCAGCGCCAGCTCAACCTGCGCTTTGGCGATGATTGGACGTGCCATTGAGGTGCCCAGCAGGTAAGTGCCTTCGTACAAAGCACCGGTTTGCAGCACGGGATACACGTATTCGCTGATGAACTCTTCACGCAGGTCAGCAACGTGACACTCAGATGCACCAGACTGCAGCGCCTTCTTCTCAACGCCTTCCAGATCGGCTGGGTCCTGGCCAATGTTGGCCACGAATGCCACCACTTCACAACCGCCGTAATTCTCTTTCAACCATGGAATGATGGCCGAAGTATCCAGACCGCCAGAATAGGCCAGAACGATTTTTTTGATGTTTTGCGTGCTCATGTCTTAAATCCTTGATTATGCGAGAATCCGGGTGCCAATCGACACGCCGTTGAAAAGGGTTGGCAGCTGTTCAGCATGGCGCCAGCTGGCGATATCAACCGGACGACCTAAAGTACGTGCGGCATCGAGTGCCGCGTTCACTTTAACGATCATGCCATCAGTAATAATGCCCTGATCGATCAGCTGCTGTGCTTTATCGGCTGTCATCTCTTCGATACGTTGACCTTTGCCATCGAGAATACCGCTGACATCTGAAAGCAGGACTAAATCAGCACCAATGGTCGCTGCCAGCGCGGTCGCTGCCTGGTCAGCGTTGACGTTCATCAGATCGCCGCCGTCAGTAATACCGATGGAGCTGATCACCGGCATATAGCCCGCGCTCAGTAAGGTATTCACCAGCGCTGGATTACCTGGCGTCGCGTTGCCTACATGCCCGAGTTCTTCATCGAACTGCGCCACGTTTACCAGGCCCGCATCACCGAGGCATAAGCCAACGGCACCAATGCCATATTTCTTCGCCCAGGCCAGCAAGGTCTTGTTCGCTGTACCCGCCAGGGCACCAGTAATAATGTCAATCTGATCGGCTGGCGTCACGCGCAAACCGTTCTTCTTTTTCACTGGCAGAGCGAGCTTCTTCATCAGCTCGTCCACCAGGCAGCCGCCGCCGTGCACAATGATCAGCGGACGCTGATGTTCGTTGCGGTAGGCCAGCAGCGCATCAAACAAGCGGGCCAGCGCTTCTTCGCTATCCAGCAGTACGCCACCCAGCTTAATAATCAATGGATTCATTGCAGTTTCCGTCCGTTAAATCAGAGACAATGTTTCAGGGTAGCCGAAACGAATGTTTAAGCATTGAACCGCCTGCGAAGAGGCACCTTTCAGCAGGTTATCTTCGGCCGCCACCACAATCAGGTGCTCGCCCTGCATGGCAAAGCCAATATCGCAGAACGGCAAGCCGACCACGGCTTTCAGTGCCGGGACACCTTTGTCATACACACGCACCAGCGGTTTGTCGTGGTAAGCCTTGTGGAAGGCATCCGCCACGTCTTGCTGCGTCACGCCCGCTTTCAGGCGACAGGTGGTGGTCGAAAGAATACCGCGCGGGAAGCTACCCAGATGCGGGGTGAAAATCACAGGCGTACCGAGATGCGCCACGATTTCAGGATGATGACGATGATTGAACAAGCCATACGGCTGCAGGCTCACTTCACAGAAGCTGGTGCCGACGTTGGCTTTACGCCCTGCGCCGCTCACACCACTGGTGGCATTGATCACCGGCCATTGTGCATCGTTAAGCAAACCGGCTTCGACCAGCGGCTTCAATGACAATTGTGCAGCCGTTGGGTAGCAACCCGGCACAGCAACCAACTGTGCATCTTTGATTTTGTCATGCTGCCATTCGGCCAGGCCGTAAACGGCTTTATCCAGCCAATCCTGATGTTGATGGCTGAAACCATAATATTGAGTATAGAAAGCATCGTCGTTGACACGGAACGCACCGGAAAGGTCAAACACCACACAGCCTGCTTTGAGGAATTCGGGTGCCAGATCGTGGCTGACTTCATGCGCGGTCGCGAGGAACACCACATCGACTTTATCGGCCCACTCTGCGGCATCACTCAGCGGCTGCAGCGGCAAATCGACAATGCCTTTCAGCTGCGGATGCAGATCGGAGAGTAATTTTCCGGCGTCCGGGCTTTGCGCTGAAACCGCCAAAGCGGTTATGTTCATATGCGGATGGCGATTCAGGTAAGTGGCAAGCTCTACGCCAGCATAACCACTGGCACCAACGATCAGCGTATTCAACATCAGGCTGTAACCCTTTTTACAGTCACTCATTCCGGGTCGCGGCTTTGCCCCGTTGCCCACGATGCCGTTTGCAGATGATTTTACGCTTCACTTGCAAACGACGTTATTGTATTTTTATTCACTATTAATGCATGAATATTGATACATCCTAACCCAAGGACCGTCAACAGTGAAGACAAAATTACCACCTTTTATCGAACTCTACCGCCAGCTGATTGCCACACCATCGATCAGCGCCACTGACAGCGCGCTGGATCAGAGCAATGAAACTTTAATCAATTTGCTGGCGGGCTGGTTCCGCGATTTAGGCTTCAGTGTTGAAGTCCAGCCAGTCCCGGGTACGCGTCATAAGTTCAATATGCTGGCACGCAGCGGTTTGGGTGCTGGCGGCCTGCTGCTGGCAGGCCATACCGATACCGTTCCGTATGATGATGGCCGCTGGACGCGCGATCCTTTCACCCTAACCGAGCACGACAACAAGCTATACGGTTTAGGTACGGCGGATATGAAAGGCTTCTTTGCTTTTATTCTGGATGCGCTGCGTGACGTTGACGTGACCAAACTGAGCAAGCCACTGTACATCCTCGCCACCGCCGATGAAGAGACCACCATGGCCGGTGCGAAGTACTTTTCCGAATCCACCCAGTTGCGTCCAGATTGCGCCATCATTGGTGAGCCGACCTCACTGAAGCCGGTGCGCGCGCACAAAGGTCATCTGTCGAACGTGATTCGTATTCAGGGTCAGTCAGGCCACTCCAGCGATCCTTCACGCGGTGTGAACGCCATTGAGCTGATGCATGAATCCATTACCCAGCTGATGCAACTGCGCAATACCCTGAAAAATCGCTATAACCACGATGGATTTGCGATTCCTTACCCGACCATGAACTTTGGTCACATTCACGGTGGCGATGCCGCGAACCGTATCTGCGCCTGCTGCGAATTGCACATGGATATTCGTCCGCTGCCGGGCTTAACTCTGAGCGATTTGGATGGCTTGCTGAATGAAGCATTGGCGCCAGTAAGCGAACGCTGGCCGGGGCGTTTAACGGTAGGTGAACTGCACCCGCCGATTCCTGGCTACGAATGTCCGGCCGATCATGAGCTGGTGAAAGTGGTAGAGAAACTGCTGGGTGTGCCGACTGAAGTGGTGAACTATTGCACCGAAGCGCCTTTTATCCAGCAATTGTGTCCAACGCTGGTTTTAGGTCCAGGATCGATCAATCAGGCGCACCAGCCAGATGAATTTATCGATACCGCATTTATTAAGCCAACTCATGCGCTTATCACGCAGGTTGTTCAGCATTTTTGTCACTGATTAACAATAGATGGGGCAATTCACTGTTAAAACAGTAAATTGCCCGGTCATTGTTCGGGATTTGATAATAAGAATAACTTATCTCGCTTCCCCCCAAGTTAATTCTATGAATTTCCGGTAGTTAGCAGCGAATTATCGTCAATTTAAGTCAATTGACGAACAGGAAGAACCGTGGCTAGATAAAAGACGATGTTATGCCCGTTGGGTGTAAGGGTACTTTCAAGACGATAAGGGTGTCAGGGTCAAATGAACGAACAATATTCCGCAATGCGAAGTAATGTCAGTATGCTCGGCAAACTGCTCGGGGATACGATAAAGGATGCACTGGGAGAGAACATCCTCGATCGGGTGGAAACCATCCGCAAACTCTCTAAGTCCTCCCGCGCAGGCAATGACACCGATCGTAAGGAACTGCTGAACACGCTGCAAAACCTGTCTAATGACGAGTTACTACCTGTTGCACGCGCGTTTAGCCAGTTCCTCAACCTGACCAACGTGGCAGAGCAGTATCAGACCATCTCCCGCAGCGGCGATGGCGCGAATAATCCGGAAATCCTGAAGAAGACCTTTGAGCGTCTGAAGCAGCAAAACGACATCAGCGAAAGTTCGATTCGCCAGGCGATCGAAGAACTGTCGCTGGAGCTGGTGCTGACCGCTCACCCAACGGAGATCACCCGACGTACGCTGATCCACATGCTGGGCGAAGTGAATAGCTGCCTGCAGCAACTCGACCACAGCGATCTCTCCGATTACGAGCGCACGCAAGTCATGCGTCGCCTGCGTCAGTTGGTCGCACAAGCCTGGCATACCGATGAAATCCGTAAGTATCGTCCAACACCGATTGATGAAGCCAAATGGGGCTTTGCCGTGGTCGAAAATAGCCTGTGGCAAGGCGTACCGGCATTCCTGCGCGAGCTGAACGAGCAGGTTGAAGAGACCTTTGGTATTAAGTTGCCCGTCGATTTCGTGCCGATTAAATTCACCTCGTGGATGGGCGGCGATCGCGACGGTAACCCGAACGTCACCGCACCTATCACACGCCATGCGATGCAGTTGAGCCGCTGGAAAGCCGCCGATCTGTTCCTGCGCGACGTGGGCGTGCTGATTTCTGAACTGTCGATGTCCGAATGCAGCGATGAAGTACGCGAGTTGTGCGGCGATCCAGAAGCGCTGGAACCGTACCGCATGATTCTGAAGCGCATCCGTGGCCAGCTGATGACCACGCAAGCTTATTTAGGCCGTCGTTTGAAAGGCGAGCGCCTGCCGCGCCCTGCCGATCTACTGGTCTCGAACGATCAACTGTGGCAACCGCTGTTCGCCATCTATCAATCTCTGCAACAGTGCGGCATGGGCATCATCGCCAACGGTCAGTTGCTGGATACGCTGCGTCGCGTGAAGTGTTTCGGCGTGCCGTTGGTGCGCATCGATATCCGTCAGGAGAGCACCCGCCACACCGAAGCGATTGCCGAAGTGACGCGCTATCTGGGACTGGGTGACTACGAAAGCTGGTCAGAAGCCGACAAACAGGCGTTCCTGATCCGCGAACTGAATTCCAAACGTCCGCTGCTGCCGCATCAATGGGAGCCGGGCGACAACACCCGTGAAGTGCTGGACACCTGTAAAGTGGTGGCTGAAGCGCCGCAAGGTTCCATCGCCTCTTACGTAATTTCGATGGCGAAAACGCCATCGGACGTGCTGGCGGTGCACTTGCTGTTAAAAGAAGCCGGTATTCCTTACGCGATGCCGGTAGCGCCACTGTTCGAAACCCTCGACGATTTGAACAACGCCAATGACGTCATGACACAGTTGCTGAGCATCGATTGGTATCGTGGCTTCATCAACGGCAAACAGATGGTGATGATTGGTTATTCCGACTCGGCGAAAGATGCCGGCGTGATGGCCGCCAGCTGGGCGCAGTACGAAGCACAGGATGCGTTGATCAAGACCTGTGAGAAAGCCGGCATCACGCTGACGCTGTTCCACGGACGCGGCGGTTCCATCGGCCGTGGCGGCGCACCGGCACACGCAGCACTGCTGTCGCAACCGCCGGGCAGCCTGAAAGGCGGCCTGCGCGTGACCGAACAAGGCGAGATGATTCGCTTCAAATATGGTTTGCCAGAAGTCACCATCGCCAGCCTGTCGCTGTATACCGGTGCGATTCTGGAAGCCAACCTGATGCCACCGCCCGAGCCTAAGCGCGAGTGGAAAGAGATCATGAACGGTTTGTCAGCCCATTCCTGCGCCATGTATCGCGGCTATGTGCGTGAAAACCCGGACTTCGTACCGTATTTCCGTTCGGCCACGCCAGAGCAAGAGCTGGGTAAACTGCCACTCGGTTCACGTCCGGCGAAGCGTCGACCTACCGGCGGCGTGGAATCACTGCGTGCGATTCCGTGGATCTTCGCCTGGACGCAGAACCGCTTGATGCTGCCAGCCTGGCTCGGTGCCGGTGCGGCGCTGCAGAAGGCGATGGACGAAGGGCATCAGGACCAGCTGGAAGCGATGTGTAGCCAATGGCCGTTCTTCGCCACCCGTCTGGGCATGCTGGAGATGGTGTTCTCGAAAGCTGACCTGTGGCTGGCGGAGTATTACGATCAGCGTCTGGTTGATAAATCACTGTGGCCGCTGGGTCTGCAGTTGCGCGATCAGCTGGCTGCGGATATCAAAGCCGTGTTGACCATCGCCAACGATGCGCATTTGATGGCTGACCAGCCATGGATCGCCGAGTCTATCGCGCTGCGTAACGTTTACACCGATCCGCTCAACGTGTTGCAGGCTGAACTGCTGCATCGTGCACGTGCGCAGGAAGAGCGTGGTGACGAGCCGGATGCGCGTGTTGAACAAGCGTTGATGGTGACGATTGCGGGTGTAGCAGCGGGTATGCGTAATACGGGCTAGTGGCGTAAAACGCTAATCACGAAGGGGCCAATGTGCCCCTTTTTTAATGGGTGTTGCGCGTCGCGGGAAGAGGCGGCAATTACGTAAAGCCGCTGTCTCGTCCCTGATCGCTCGGCGTGCGCCATCCATGGCGCCCAACGCTTTACTCCATTTGCCGCCTCTTCCCGCTGGGTAACATGGTGCCAATGAAAAGAGGGCACATTGGCCCCCTCATAATTCTTTTTAATAAAATCAGTTCGTTAAGGTCGGACGCACACCCAGCGTGTGACAGATGGCGTAACTCAATTCTGCGCGGTTCAGCGTGTAGAAGTGGAAATCCTTCACCCCTTCGCGTGACAGGATTTTCACCATGTCCATGGCGATATTGGCGCCGACCATTTTGCGGGTTTCTGGATCGTCATCCAGTCCGGCAAACATCGCATTCATCCAGCCCGGCACGCGCACGTTAGTCATGGTGGCAAAGCGCTGCAGCTGTTTGAAGTTAGATACCGGCAAAATGCCCGGCACGATTTCGACATCAATGCCTGCCGCAACACAGCGATCGCGGAAGCGCAGGTAACTCTCAACATCAAAGAAGAACTGCGTGATGGCGCGGTT
This sequence comes from Pantoea sp. USMM079, assembly GCF_037153115.1. Classification (NCBI taxonomy): domain Bacteria; kingdom Pseudomonadati; phylum Pseudomonadota; class Gammaproteobacteria; order Enterobacterales; family Erwiniaceae; genus Pantoea; species Pantoea sp. USMM079. The sequence goes on along the minus strand of NZ_JBBCKX010000012.1, from coordinate 100,156 downwards.
GGCACCAGCATCAACCTTACGCTTCAGGTTGATCAAATCCGCTTGCGCACTTTTCGCTTCAGGATGCACTTCCGGATAAGCGGCTACGGAGATATCAAAATCGCCCACTTCTTTAAGCAATTCAACCAAATCAGCGCCGTACATTTCAGGCTTGCCGCTACCCGGAGGCAAATCGCCGCGCAGAGCCACGATGTGACGGATACCGTTATCCCAGTAATCGCGCGCGATGGCGCGTAACTCATCACGCGTGGCATCAATGCAGGTCAGATGAGGAGCCGCTTCCAGGCCGGTGCGCTCTTTAATGCCTTTGATGATGCTGTGTGTACGGTCGCGTTCGCCAGAGTTCGCACCGTAGGTGACAGAGAGGAATTTCGGTTTCAGGATGCTCAGTCGATCAATCGAACTCCACAAGGTTTCTTCCATTTCACTGGTGCGAGGCGGGAAAAATTCAAAAGAGACATTAATTTGCCCGTTCAGCTCAGCCAGGCTTTGGTTCAACGCTTCGCGCTGATTGGCGTGAAAGAAACTCATCCAGATTACCTCGTCGTCACATATCGATTAACTTGCGGCCTGCGAACATCTATACGTTTAGACGTCCAGATGTACAAAATGAACCATTAGCGCGTTAGCGTCAACTTAAAATTAATGTACAGGCGTGACAAATATTCAATCAAGTTGAAAGAGTTTCATGTTCGCGAAGAGGGTGAAAAGCGCAGACGGCGGGCACCGTCTGCGTTGCAAGGCAGACTACAGCAGTTGTGCGAGGCGATTGATATCCGATTGTAACGCACCGGCTGTCACATCACGGCCGGCGCCCGGCCCGCGGATCACCAGCGGATTATCACGATACCAGCGGCTTTCGATAGCAAACACGTTATCGCACGGCAGCAGTGAAGCCAGCGGGTGTTCCGGACGCACCGCTTCCACCCCCACACGGGCCTTTCCGTTGGCATCGAAACGTGCCACATAGCGCAGCACCAGGCCCATCTCCTGCGCCGCTTCAAAGCGTTGCAGCATTTGGTCATTCAACTCGTCGGCATTCTCGAAGAAGTGGTCAATCGATTCTTCTTCGCAATCCGACGGCACCAGCGATTCAACACGCACCTGATCCGGCTCGATGTCATAACCGGCTTCACGCGCCAGGATGACCAGCTTGCGCATCACATCCTGCCCCGACAGATCTACGCGCGGATCGGGTTCGGTGAGACCTTGCTGCCAGGCCTGATCCACCAGCTCACTGAACGGCACGGTGCCATCAAATTGCAGGAACAGCCAGGACAGCGTGCCGGAGAAAATACCACTGATGGCCAGAATGCTGTCGCCGCTTTCGCGCAGATCGCGCACCGTATGGTTCACCGGTAATCCTGCGCCTACCGTGGCGTTATATAGCCAGTGACGGCCGGTTTTGGCGAACGCATCACGAATCTGCCGCCAACTCTGGCTGCTGGATGCGCCTGCGACTTTGTTCGCGCTAATGACATGGAAACCGTGGCTGGCAAAATCAAGATATTGCTGTGCCAGCGGTGCGCTGGCGGTGACGTCCAGCACCACTAAATCATCGAACGGATGGGCGCGCATCCACAGGAACAGCGACTCTTCATCGCGTTCTTCGGCTTCGTCATCAAAAAAGGCGAGCGCACGGCTGGCTTCCAGACCTTCGTAGCTCAGCAAACTACGACTGCTATCCGCCACGCCTGCCAACACATACTCAAAGCCGGTACGCGCCGATAAGCCTTCCTGCTCGCGGGCAAACAACTCCAGCCAGCGTGAGCCGATATTGCCTTTACCAAACAGCATCAGACCGATGCGCTTTTCCGCGCGGAACAATGACTGGTGCAGCCCCTGAATCAGGTGCTGCGTCGGTCCTACGCGCAGTACGGCAACAATACTGATGTGATCTTCTGACTGCCAGACAAACTCAACCGGCTGGTCTTTGATCTGTTGCCAGAAACGATGGCTATGGAGCGGGTTACGCGTCACGCCTGCGCCGACCAACGCCACCAACGCTAAGCCATCGCGCAGTTGCAGATGACCCGGCAGCGCAGCGTCCTGCAACAAATTGAATGCGCTGTTCACCACTTCGGAGGTGTAGCAGAGTTGCAGCAAACGGCGATCGGGATGGACACCCATCGCCAGCGGACGCAGTTGCGCACGCTTCAGCAGCAGATCGATCTCTTTCTGCTGCGTTTTGAAATCGTGGTTTTCTGGGATGTGAATCTCTACCAGGCACACATCGTCGTGGCTGGTGACAATACGCGCGCCGGTACCAGAAGCCAGTACGCGCTCAATGCGCGTTGAGCCCTGCTCAGGTTGATAGCTGCAACGCAACTGCAGATCGATATCGCTATTCGACACGGGCTGCAGCGTACGTGTATGCAATACCGGTGCGGCCAGACGCGCCAGTTCGCTGGCCTCATCTAAGCGCAGTAAAGGCAGCAAACAGGCGTCGGACACTTTACGCGGATCGGCGCTATAGACACCGGCCACATCGCTCCAGATGGTGACACGGTTTACGCCTGCCAGCGCACCGATCTGCGTGGCTGAGTAGTCCGAACCATTGCGACCCAGTAACACCGTTTCACCGGCATCGCTACGGCTGATAAAGCCGGTTACTACCAAACGCTTATGAGGATGCTGAGCCAGCAGCGCCTGTAGCAATGGCCAGGACTTGCCTTCATCGACCTGTGGCTGCGCAGCACGTTCGGCACGCAGAAAGTCACGCGCGTCCAGCCATGCAGACTCGATATCACGCTGGCTCAGCACTGCCGCCATCAAGCGTGCCGACCAGATTTCACCGTGCCCCACCACTTCGGCATACACCCCATCGGTGATAGCGCCGTCAAGCAGTGCCGCCAGACGTTCTAAATCGCGAATAAAGGCAGCGGTCAGCGTTTCAGCAAATTCAACAGGCAACAGCGCAGCGATCAGTTCGCTGTGAAAACGGCGTAAAGCTTGTTGCACCTGATGGGCAGATAAGCGATCGCTCTGGCTCAGTTTAAGCCAGCTAATCAGCTGGTTGGTGGTGCTGCCTGCGGCAGAGACCACCATTAAATCACCCGGCTGGCTGTAATCCGCCATGATGCTGGCGACACGTTGATAACAACGTGCATCCGCCAGGCTACTGCCACCAAATTTATGCAACTGCTTGTTCGGCGTTCCCGCGCCTGCTGAACTTGTCATGCTTACTCCTCGGCTGCGATCCGGAATGCATTATCCAGATCGGCGATTAAATCTTCGTGATCTTCAATTCCGACAGAAATACGCAGCAGCGTTTCTGAAATACCCGCTGCCGCGCGCGCTTCCGCAGACATGCCGGCATGCGTCATAGTCGCAGTATGCGAAATCAGGCTCTCCACGCCACCCAGGGATTCCGCCAGCGTGAACAACTGCAGCGCTTTCAGGAAGCGGCGCAGACGCGCTTCATCAGCGTCAAGTTCAAAGCTGAGCATCGCACCAAAGCCACGTTGTTGACGCACCGCGTACTCATGTCCGGCATTTTCCGGCAGAGACGGATGATACAGTTTTTTCACCAGCGGTTGTTGCTTCAGGTAATCAACAATCGCCAGCGCATTACGCTGCGCTGCCGCCATACGCGGCGCCAGCGTGCGCAGACCGCGCAACAGCAGGTAGCTATCAAACGCTGCGCCGGTTACACCAATATTATTCGCCCACCAGGCAAGATCCGTGGCCATCGCCGGATCTTTAGAAATCACCGCTCCGGCCACCACATCCGAGTGACCATTCAGGTATTTGGTGCAAGAGTGGATAACCAGATCGGCTCCCAGCGCCAGCGGATTTTGCAATGCCGGACTCAGGAAGGTGTTATCCACTACACTGATCGCACCCGCTGCACGCGCCGCCTGGCAAATGCCGGCGATATCTACCACGCGCAGCAGCGGATTGCTTGGGCTCTCCACCAACACGAGTTTGGGTTTCTCGGCCAGCGCGGCTGCCAGCGCGGCTTTGTCACCCTGATCGACAAATTTCACGCGATAAGCACCGCGTTTGCTCAGGCTGTCGAACAGGCGATAGCTGCCGCCGTAGCAGTCATGTGGGGCAACCAGCAGATCGCCCGGCTTCAGGAACACGGTGGTCACCAGATGAATCGCTGACATCCCGGTATTGGTTAATACCGCGCCCGCACCGCCTTCCAGTTCTGCCAGCGCGAGTTGTACCACATCACGCGTGGGGTTACCGCGACGTGAGTAGTCATGTGCACGCGGTTCATTAAAGTCGAGGAAGTTGTAGGTGCTGGAGAGGTGAATCGGTGGGACAACGCAGCCATATTGCTCGTCATCATTCAAACCGCTGCGTACTGCGATGGTTGCCTGTTTACGCGTCATGGTGCTTACTGTTCCTGAAGTGTAATAAGAAGTGGCAACAGGATAACATTCAGCGCATAGACGTCAATACATCTGGACATCTAAATGTCTTTGCGTATAGATTGAGCAAATCATCAATACCCGCTAAAATTACGCGTCATCGCCTGGTGTTCAGCGCGCTTTCCTGTGAAAAGCGATGCGCAAGCATAAAACCGGCAGTTTAAGCGGTCAGGCATCGAAAAATCGGGCATAATCAACGGATTTCCCCATATTCAACTTTTATTGATTAAGGTAACCCATGGCTGAATGGAACGGCGAATATATCAGCCCTTACGCTGAACACGGCAAGAAGAGCGAGCAGGTTAAGAAGATTACAGTTTCTATCCCGCTGAAAGTGCTGAAAATTTTAACGGATGAACGCACGCGCCGTCAGGTGAACAACCTGCGTCATGCCACAAATAGCGAATTGCTGTGCGAAGCCTTTTTGCATGCTTTCACCGGGCAGCCGCTGCCAAATGATGTCGATTTGCGCAAAGAACGTAGCGATGAGATTCCGGAAGAAGCTAAGCAGATTATGCGTGAGATGGGCATCGATCCCGACACCTGGGAATACTGAGTCCAGAAACAAAAAAACCCAGCCAAGGCTGGGTTTTTTCTTGCTGCCGAATCCGAAGATTCGATGGCAAATAATCTTATTTCTTGCTGCCTGGGATGCTGAAACGCTTGTTGAAGCGATCAACACGACCACCAGAATCAACAACACGCTGCTTACCAGTGTAGAACGGGTGGCATTTGCCGCACACGTCCAGGTTCAGGGTACCAGTCATGGTTGAACGGGTGTTGATCACGTTGCCGCAAGAGCAGGTGATGGTCACAGCTTCGTATTTCGGGTGAATACCTTGTTTCATGGGAGAACCTCATAAAAGGCCGTGTCGCTCTCCGTGCCAGGCGAACCTGCACAGCACCACACGCGGTTAATAATTAAGTGTATCTTTGACAAGCCATCTCATCAAAGGCGGCATAGTATACAGAAATTGACCGCACCAGGCAAATATCAGCTGTTTATTGGGAGGCAGTAAACGTCCTCATCCCAGTCCATCTGATGGAAAGAGCGTGCGCAGCCAATGTGTCTATGCGCTGTGGCGGTGGCGGTGGCGGTGGCGGTGGCGGTGGCGGTGGCGGTGGCGGTGGCGGTGGCGTGAAGTATGACGAGGGTTGCATCAGCGTGTACACTACTTCTCCTTATTACAGTACCGGATAGAGATCGACATGCCCGTTGTTCAGGTTGCCCTGCCCGTTCCGCTGCCTCGCCTGTTTGACTACCTTCTGCCCGCCGATGCGGCGCAGCCGGTGGTGGGCGCGCGCGTCAGCGTGCCGTTTGGCAATCGTAAAATGATCGGCATCGTGGTGGCTGTAAAGGAAACCAGCGACCTGCCTCTGGCTCAGCTCAAACCGCTGGAGAGCGTGCTGGACGATCAAAGCCTGTTCTCTCCAGCGCTGTGGCGCATCCTTAACTGGGCCGCCAGCTATTACCATTCGCCGCTCGGCGAGGTGCTCAACCATGCTCTACCTGTGCTGCTGCGTCAGGGCAAACCGGCGCAGGAAACGCCGTTGTGGCAGTGGGTGGTCAACGACGCCGGGCGCGAAGTGGCCATGGAAAGCCTGAAGCGTGCACCCAAGCAGCAGCAAGCTTTAGCGGCACTGCGCCAGCAACCTCTCTATCGCCATCAGGTCAGTGAACAGGATCTGACTGACGCCGCGCTGCAATCATTGCGTGCCAAAGGTCTGTGCGATCTGCGTGAACACGCACCGCAGATGCACGACTGGCGCACCACCTTTGCGGTGAAGGGCGATCGCCTGCGTCTCAATACCGATCAGGCGATGGCCGTCGGCGCGATGCGCAGCGAAGATGATCATTATGCAGCGTGGTTGCTGGCAGGCATTACCGGTTCGGGCAAAACCGAAGTCTATCTCAGCGTGCTAGAGAATGTGCTGGCGCGCGGCAAACAGGCGCTGGTACTGGTGCCGGAAATCGGCCTGACACCGCAAACTATTGCACGCTTCCGTGAACGCTTCGATGCGCCGATCGATGTGCTGCACTCGGCACTCAATGACAGTGAGCGTCTTGCGGTATGGCTGCGTGCGCGCAGTGGCGAAACCGCGATTATCATCGGTACGCGTTCCGCGCTGTTCACACCGCTGGCGCGTCCGGGGGTAATCATTATTGATGAAGAACACGACAGTTCGTACAAGCAGCAGGAAGGCTGGCGCTATCAGGCGCGCGATCTGGCGGTGTTTCGCGCTCACGAAGAAGATATCCCGATTGTGATGGGTTCTGCCACACCGGCGCTGGAAACGCTGCACAATGTGCGCGTCGGCAAGTATCGACAGCTCAATCTTACCAAACGCGCGGGCAACGCCAAACCGGCACTGCAACAGCTAATCGACCTTAAAGGCCAGCAGCTTAAGGGTGGGCTCGCGCCCGCATTGCTGGGCAAAATGCGCCAGCACCTGCAGGCCGATAATCAGGTATTGCTGTTCCTCAACCGCCGCGGATTCTCGCCTGCATTGATGTGCCACGACTGCGGGTGGCTGGCGGAGTGTCAACGCTGCGACAGCTATTACACGCTGCATCAGCATCATCGTCAGCTGCGCTGCCACCACTGCGACAGCCAGCGCCCGCTGCCCAATCAATGTCCGGGTTGCGGTTCCACACACCTGATGCCGGTCGGCGTCGGCACAGAGCAGCTTGAGCAGCAGCTCAGCACACTCTTTCCCGGCGTACCGGTGTCGCGCATTGATCGCGATACCACCAGCCGCAAAGGTGCACTGGAGCAGCATCTGGCGGATGTGCATCGCGGCGGTGCCCGCATTCTGGTTGGCACACAGATGCTGGCAAAAGGGCACCATTTCCCCGACGTGACGCTGGTTTCCCTGCTGGATGTCGATGGCGCCTTATTCTCCGCCGATTTCCGCGCCGCCGAACGCTTTGCTCAACTCTATACCCAAGTGGCCGGGCGCGCCGGGCGCGCCGGTAAACAGGGTGAAGTACTGCTGCAGACGCACCATCCCGAGCATCCGCTGTTGCAAACGTTGCTGCATCGTGGCTATTTCGCCTTTGCCGAAGAAACCTTGCTGGAGCGCCAATCGGTGCAGCTGCCGCCGTGGACCAGCCACGCGCTGTTCCGCGCGGAAGACATGGACAATGCGCAGGCCGCTGAATTCCTCACACAGCTGCGCAATTTACTCGAAGCCAGCCCGCTGAAAGATGAGGCTATGTGGCTGATGGGTCCGGTTCCGGCATTGGCACCAAAGCGCAGTGGGCGCTGGCGCTGGCAACTGTTGCTACAGCATCCTTCGCGTAAACGCCTGCAACAGCTGCTGAGCAGTTCGCTGCCGCTAATCTCCACCCTGCCCGCCGCGCGCAAAACCAAATGGACACTGGATATCGACCCCACCGAGAGTTAGGCCGCATCACATCTGCGAGCCAGATCGAAAAAAGTCGCACAAGTCACAATTTTTATGCAAATTAAGTAACAACCTCACCCGACGTTGGGTTATCAATAGTGCCCATCCCGGCTGAAGCCCGGCAATGTCTGAAAATCAATGCGCTGTACCGCGTCAGGAGTTATACGTTGGACCAGAAGCAACCTTCATCTGCTGCCACCATGAAAGATGTGGCCGAGAAAGCCGGCGTCTCTACCGCCACGGTTTCTCGCGCGCTGATGAACCCGGAAAAAGTCTCGGCTGCCACCCGGCAGAAAGTAGAACAAGCGGTGATTGATGTCGGCTATGCGCCACACGGGCTGGCGCGCAATGCCAAACGCGGCGAAACGCAAACCATATTGGTAATAGTGCCGGACATCTGCGATCCGTTCTTTAGTGAAATCATCCGTGGCGTCGAAGTCACCGCGGCGCAGGAAGGCTATCTGGTGTTGATTGGCGACTGCGCACATCAGGATCAGCAGGAAAAAACCTTCCTCAACCTGATGTTGACGCGCCAAATCGACGGCATGGTGCTGCTGGGTTCACAACTGCCGTTCGATGCAGGAATTGAAGATCAGCGTAACCTGCCGCCGATGGTGATGGGCAACGAATTCGCCCCGGAAATGGCTCTGCCTACCGTGCACATTGATAACCTGACGGCGGCATTTGAAGCTGTCAATCATCTGCTGCAACTCGGTCATCGCCAGATTGCCTGCATTACCGGGCCGGAACATATCCCGCTCAGCCAGTATCGTTTACAAGGCTACATTCAGGCTCTGCGCCGCAGCAGTATCGCCATTGATCCCACGATGATTGTGCACGGTGATTTCACCTTCGAAGCTGGTGCCAGTGCGCTGAAACAGTTGATGAGCTTACCTCAGCCGCCGAAAGCCATTTTCTGCCACAGCGACTTGATGGCATTAGGTGCAATGAATCAGGCACGAAAGCTGGGCATGCGCATTCCGCAGGATCTTTCCGTGGTGGGATTTGACGATATCGAACTGGCGCAGTATTACGATCCCCCACTCACCACCGTGGCACAACCGCGGTTTGCCATTGGTCGTGAGGCGATGCTGCTGTTGCTGGATGAACTGCAGGGCAAACGCGTCAACAACGGCTCACGTTTACTCGACGCGGAATTACGCGTGCGCGGAAGCACCGCACCCGCCACAAAAACGGGAAAAATGGTCTAGGCTTCACTGCATTTTCAGCGGATTCTGAAGGCAGACTCTGCTGGTCAAAGTTCCAGCCCTTGAGTAACATGACGCATTCGTTGCCGGGCAATTAACAGAACTTTTACACCCGTCTTAATTTAGGGTTTCGCCCATTGGCATTTTTTTGAAGGGTATCAGAACGAAAGTGGCACAGAGAGATTATGTAGGCCGCGGGCGTTCAACAGGGACGCGTCGCAAAAAACCCGCTGCAGGCCGCAGTAAGAAAAGCAAAGGCGGCTCCGGCACGTCAAAGTTGATGATCGTACTGGCCGTGGCCGTGCTGGTCACCTTTGCCGGTGGTTTATGGTTCATCTCTCATCATAAAAAAGAAGAGACTGAGGTCATTCCGAATCATAAAGCCAACGGCAACGGCCTTCCGCCTAAGCCGGAAGAGCGCTGGAAATACATCAAAGAGCTGGAAAATCGCCAAATCACCGTGCCGACGCCGACTGAACCGTCTGCTGGTGGTGGTGTGCAATCACAAACACAGCTGACGGATGAGCAGCGCCAATTGCTGGAACAGATGCAGGCTGATATGCGCCAGCAACCGACGCAGCTCAACGAAGTGCCGTGGAACGAACAAACTCCGGCACAGCGTCAGCAAACTCTGCAACGCCAGCAGCAGGTTCAGCAACAACAGCAACAGATGCAGCGCCAGCAGCAACAGTTACAGCAGCAACAACATCAACAGCAGTTGCAGCAACAGCAGGCGACGCGTCAACAACAACAGCCAGCGCCGATAACGCGTGAACCAGTGCAACAGCCGAAACCGCAGGAAACGGCAAAAGCGAAACCGGAAGAGAAAGCCGCTTCGCAGCGCTGGATGGTGCAGTGTGGATCGTTCAAAGGCACTGACCAGGCAGAGTCTGTGCGCGCAGGTCTGGCTTTTGAAGGTTTCGAGAGTCGTATCACCACCAGCGGTGGCTGGAATCGTGTGGTAATCGGGCCGTTTAAAGATCGCAGCAGCGCTGACAGCACGGTCAAACGCTTACACAGCTCCGGACACGGAAGCTGCATTCCTCTCGCTTTACCTTAAGTCATTCGCCTCGCGGCAAGTGCGTGAATCCCCTGAGCTTGCATCAGTAAGTTACAGGGGTGAACGCACCTCGCCAACGTACCGGCCATTTCAAGTAAGACAAATCTCGGGGTTGAAACCCTTCAAACCTACCCCATATCTGGTTGCATGATACTCCGCGCTCTGTGCGCGAAGTTCCTTATCCACTGCAACAAGGGGTCTGCCCGTGACAACAATAGTAAGTGTACGACGCAACGGCCGAGTCGTGATTGGCGGTGATGGCCAGGCTACGCTCGGCAATACCGTGATGAAAGGCAACGTGAAGAAAGTGCGTCGTCTCTACAATGACAAAGTGATCGCTGGTTTTGCTGGCGGCACCGCAGATGCCTTCACCCTGTTTGAACTGTTCGAGCGCAAGCTGGAAATGCATCAAGGTCACCTGGTGAAAGCCGCGGTCGAGTTGGCAAAAGACTGGCGTACCGATCGCATGCTGCGCCGTCTTGAAGCGCTGCTGGCGGTAGCTGATGAGAACTCCTCACTGATCATCAGCGGTAACGGAGACGTGATCCAGCCGGAAAATGATTTGATTGCCATCGGTTCCGGCGGTCCTTACGCCCAGGCAGCGGCACGCGCCCTGCTGGAGAACACCGACATTGGTGCGCACGATATCGTTGAGAAGGCGCTGAACATCGCTGGCGATATCTGCATTTACACCAACCACAACATCAACTTTGAAGAATTACCGTCTAAGGCTAAGGACTAAACATCATGTCTGAGATGACTCCCCGCGAGATTGTCAGCGAGCTTAACCGCTTTATCATCGGCCAGGACGGCGCAAAGAAGGCCGTGGCGATTGCACTGCGTAACCGCTGGCGCCGCATGCAGCTCGACGAAGAGCTGCGCCATGAAGTGACGCCAAAAAATATTCTGATGATTGGCCCGACCGGTGTCGGTAAAACCGAAATCGCGCGTCGTCTGGCAAAACTCGCCAATGCGCCTTTCATCAAAGTCGAAGCCACGAAATTCACCGAAGTGGGTTACGTGGGTAAAGAAGTCGACTCGATTATTCGCGATCTGACCGACTCTGCCATCAAAATGGTGCGCAGCCAGGCCATCGAGAAAAACAAATACCGCGCCGAAGAGATGGCGGAAGAGCGCATTCTTGATGTGCTGATCCCACCGGCGAAAAATAACTGGGGCCAGGCTGAGCACACTGCCGAACCTTCTGCGGCCCGTCAGTCATTCCGCAAGAAACTGCGTGAAGGCCAGCTGGATGATAAAGAGATTGAGATCGATCTGGCCGCATCCGCAGCCGGTGTTGAAATCATGGCGCCTCCAGGCATGGAAGAGATGACCAGCCAACTGCAGTCGATGTTCCAGAACCTCGGCGGCCAGAAGCAGAAAGCGCGCAAGCTGAAGATCAAAGAAGCCATGAAGCTGCTGATTGAAGAAGAAGCGGCAAAACTGGTGAATCCAGAAGAACTGAAGCAAGACGCCATCGAAGCCGTTGAGCAGCACGGTATCGTGTTCATTGATGAAATCGATAAGATCTGTAAGCGCGGCGGCCAGAATGCGGGCGGCCCGGATGTATCACGCGAAGGTGTACAGCGCGACCTGCTGCCACTGGTTGAAGGCTGCACCGTGTCCACCAAGCACGGCATGGTGAAAACCGACCACATTCTGTTTATCGCTTCAGGCGCGTTCCAGGTCGCCAGCCCGTCAGATCTGATTCCAGAACTGCAGGGTCGCTTGCCGATTCGTGTAGAGCTGCAGGCGCTGACCGTGAATGATTTCGAACGTATTCTGACGGAGCCAAACGCTTCTGTGACCGTACAGTACAAAGCGCTGATGGGCACTGAAGGCGTGAACGTTGATTTCACCGAAGACGGCATCCGTCGCATCGCCGAAGCCGCATGGCAGGTGAACGAAACGACTGAAAACATCGGTGCGCGTCGTCTGCACACCGTGCTGGAGCGTCTGATGGAAGACATCTCCTATGACGCCAGCGATCGCAACGGCGAATCCATCACCATCGATGCTGATTACGTAGGCAAGCATCTGGACGAATTGGTGGCCGACGAAGATCTCAGCCGCTTTATTCTGTAAAGGTCCCATCGTTATCCGCTGCCCGGCCACTGTGCCGGGCATTTTTTTACGCAGGATATTGATGCAGCGCTTTTTTTAGCGGGTGATGATTTTGCCAACAATCGTCAGATAGCGATATACTTACCGCTCCTGTGGCAAACAGACGATACCCTCATGAAATATGATACTTCCGAACTCTGTGACATCTACCATGAAGAAGTGAACGTGGTTGAACCGCTCTTTTCCAATTTTGGCGGACGCACCTCATTCGGTGGGCAAATCACCACAGTGAAATGTTTCGAAGACAACGGCCTGCTTTACGATCTGCTGGAAGAGAATGGCCGGGGTCGCGTGTTAGTGATTGATGGCGGCGGCTCGGTACGTCGTGCTCTGGTTGATGCGCAACTGGCGCGTCTGGCAGCGCAAAACGAGTGGGAAGGCCTGGTGATCTACGGCTCAGTGCGTCAGGTGGACGATCTGGAAGAGCTGGAAATTGGTATTCAGGCGATTGCCGCGATTCCGGTCGGTGCGGCGGGCGAAGGGATTGGCGAAAGTGATGTGCGCGTTAACTTTGGCGGCGTAACCTTCTTCTCTGGAGATCATCTTTATGCCGATAACACCGGCATCATTCTGTCGGAAGACGCCCTCGATATCGAGTAAGCCTCAACAAAAACGGGTGCCGCAGCACCCGTCATGGGTTTAAGCATAGACGCTTAAACCTCTTCCATTTTTCCCAACAGTGCACGCAGACGCTCCTGCCACACGTGCTGTTCTTCTTTCAGATGCTGGTTTTCACGCACCAGTGCATCCTGGTTGCCGGAAGCCTGGCTGGCTTCGTTGCGCAGCGTATTATTCTGATCTTTCAGCTCTTCGATTTCCATCTGTAGCAGGGTGATGGTATCAATCGCCTGCTGTACTTTCGCTTCCAGTTTCTCGAACACTTCAAATGACATCTTTATGACCTCTCCTAAATCTCTTGCAAGGCGTTGATGGTGCTGGGACTGCCTTGTTATGGTGCGTCCAGCCACGATGTCCCGATTGTATGTAGCCACACCCCGCAAGTCCAGCGACACAAGGCCTGCACGGGCAGTCTGTAACACTTTTCAGTTAATGCTTAAAAAAACGCTCACGATCGCGCATTTTTGCGCGCGGTCACGATATTGGACTTAAGTAAAGCAGGGTTAATGGCCCTTAAAGAAAGGTAAAAGACGCGAAAACGCGCATTTTTATGACGGAGTACACATATTTCGATTTCGCTATTTCTCGTTTATGCTCGTTAACGATAAATTCACATCAGCCCTACATAAGAGCTGGGTGACTCATGGATTGAGAACAAAAACTGATAAAATTTAACCTCGCTTCAGGAATGCCATTATGAGTCAGACAACGAACACACTAAAAGGTCAATGCATCGCCGAGTTTCTCGGTACCGGTTTGATCATCTTTTTTGGTGCAGGCTGTGTTGCTGCATTAAAACTGGCTGGTGCCGCATTCGGTCAGTGGGAAATCTGTATTATCTGGGGTCTTGCTGTCTCCATGGCCGTGTATCTCAGTGCGGGCGTATCCGGCGCGCATTTGAATCCAGCGGTAACGGTCGCGCTGTGCCTGTTTGCTAACTTTGAAGGCCGCAAAGTGCTGCCTTACATCCTGGCGCAGGTTGCCGGTGCCTTCTGTGCGGCGGCGCTGGTTTATGGCCTCTACTACAATTTGTTCTTTGATTATGAAGCCAGCCATCAAATGGTGCGAGGCAGCGTGCAGAGCCTCGATCTGGCCGGTATCTTCTCAACCTACCCTAACCCGCACATCAGTGTCGGTCAGGCGTTCCTGGTTGAGATGGTGATTACGGCGGTACTGATGGCGGTGATCATGGCGCTGACCGATGACGGCAATGGCGTACCACGTGGTCCACTGGCTCCGCTGTTAATTGGTCTGCTGGTTGCCGTGATTGGTGGTTCAATGGGCCCGCTCACTGGCTTCGCACTCAACCCGGCGCGTGACTTCGGTCCTAAGCTGTTCGCCTTCATCGCAGGTTGGGGTGATGTGGCCTTCACCGGCGGCAAAGATATTCCTTACTTCCTGGTTCCGATTTTTGGCCCACTGGTGGGTGCTTGCCTCGGAGCCTTCGGTTACCGTTCACTGATTGGCCGTAACCTGCCGGTCAACGTGGCGGAAGCCAGCAAAACAGAAAAACCGGTCGCACGCGCTGAGCAGCGTAAAGCGTAAGTTTCATCGTTAATCATCAGGAAAATAAAATGACTACGACTGATAAAAAATACATTCTCGCGCTCGATCAGGGCACGACCAGCTCGCGTGCCGTGGTACTCGATCATGACGCGAACATCGTCGCCGTCTCGCAGCGCGAATTCACCCAGATTTACCCGAAAGCGGGCTGGGTAGAACACGACCCAATGGATATCTGGGCGTCACAAAGCTCAACGCTGGTCGAAGTGCTGGCCCATGCCGACATCCGTTCTGATGAGATTGCCGCGATTGGTATCACCAACCAACGTGAAACTGCCATCGTGTGGGATAAAGAGACCGGTAAGCCGATCTATAACGCCATCGTCTGGCAGGATCCACGTACAGCGGACTATTGTAACAAGCTAAAGAAAGAGGGTCTGGAAGAGTACATCCAGCATACCACCGGTCTGGTGATTAACCCTTACTTCTCAGGCACCAAAGTGAAGTGGATCCTCGACAACGTTGAAGGTGCGCGCGAGCGTGCAAAACGTGGCGAGCTGCTGTTTGGTACCGTTGATACCTGGCTGGTATGGAAAATGACCCAGGGGCGTGTGCACATCACCGACCACACCAACGCCTCTCGTACCATGATGTACAACATCCACAAGCTGGAGTGGGATGAGCGTATGCTGGAGATCCTCGATATTCCGCGCGAAATGCTGCCGGAAGTGAAAGGCTCTTCTGAAATCTACGGCCAGACCAACATCGGGGGTAAAGGCGGTACGCGTATTCCAATCGCGGGTATTGCAGGTGACCAACAGGCAGCCCTGTACGGCCAGCTGTGCGTACAACCGGGTATGGCGAAAAACACCTACGGTACCGGCTGCTTCATGTTGATGAACACCGGCACCGAAGCCGTGACTTCAACGCACGGTCTGCTGACTACCATTGCTTGCGGCCCGCGTGGCGAAGTGAACTACGCACTGGAAGGTGCGGTGTTCATCGGCGGTGCCTCCATTCAGTGGCTGCGTGATGAGATGAAGCTGATCAGTGATTCAACGGACTCTGAATACTTCGCCCTGAAAGTGAAAGACACCAACGGCGTCTACATGGTGCCTGCGTTTACCGGTCTGGGTGCGCCTTACTGGGATCCGTATGCCCGTGGCGCCATCTTCGGTCTGACGCGCGGTGCCAACGCAAATCACATCATCCGTGCAACCCTGGAATCGATTGCTTATCAGACACGTGACGTGCTGGAAGCGATGCAGAACGATGCAGGCACCCGTTTGCAATCTCTGCGCGTGGACGGTGGTGCGGTCGCCAACAACTTCCTGATGCAGTTCCAGTCAGACATTCTCGGTACGCGCGTTGAGCGTCCGGAAGTACGTGAAGTGACCGCGCTGGGTGCAGCTTACCT
The DNA here is from genome assembly GCF_037153115.1 of Pantoea sp. USMM079. Taxonomy (NCBI): domain Bacteria; kingdom Pseudomonadati; phylum Pseudomonadota; class Gammaproteobacteria; order Enterobacterales; family Erwiniaceae; genus Pantoea; species Pantoea sp. USMM079. The sequence goes on along the minus strand of NZ_JBBCKX010000012.1, from coordinate 84,436 downwards.
TGCTGGCCTGGCGGTGGGCTTCTGGAGCGATCTGGAGGAAGTACGTGCGAAAGCGGTCGTTGAACGTGAGTTCCGCCCAAGCATCGAAACCACCGAACGCAACGTGCGCTATGCAGGCTGGAAGAAAGCCGTGGCGCGTGCGCAAGCGTGGGAAGACGCTGAGTAATACCTTTGACCCGCGGCACCCTGCCGCGGGTTTTTCTCCCCGCCCTGCTTTCCCCTCCGTGTTACACTGCCTGCCTGTTTTTTATCAGGTGCAACCATGAAACGAGAACTCGCGATTGAATTTTCCCGTGTGACCGAAGCCGCTGCATTAGCGGGCTATCACTGGTTAGGACGCGGCGATAAAAATGCGGCCGACGGTGCAGCCGTCCACGCTATGCGCATTATGCTCAATACCATTGATATCGATGGTCAGATTGTGATTGGCGAAGGCGAAATCGACGAAGCGCCGATGCTCTATATCGGTGAAAAAGTCGGTACCGGCCTTGGGGATGCGGTGGATATCGCTGTCGATCCTATCGAAGGCACACGCATGACGGCGATGGGTCAGGCCAACGCACTGGCAGTATTAGCCGTGGGCGATAAAGGTAGCTTCCTGCACGCACCTGATATGTACATGGAAAAACTGATTGTCGGGCCCGGCGCGCGCGGTGCTATCGATCTCAACCTGCCGCTCGAAGCCAATCTGAAGAACATCGCCATCGCTCTGGATAAACCCCTCAGCCAGCTGACCGTGTCGATTCTGGCTAAGCCGCGCCATGACGCGGTGATCGCTCAGCTCCAGCAGCTCGGCGTGCGTGTGTTTGCCTTCCCGGATGGTGATGTTGCGGCCTCGATTTTGACCTGCATGCCTGACAGCGAAGTGGATGTACTTTACGGTATCGGCGGTGCGCCAGAAGGTGTGGTGTCCGCTGCAGTGATACGTGCAATGGATGGCGACATGCAGGCTCGGCTATTGGCGCGCCACGACGTCAAAGGCGACAGTGAAGAGAACCGTCGTTTGGGCGAGCAGGAGCTGCAACGTTGTGCTGAAATGGGCATTAAAGCCGGAGAAGTGCTGAAGCTGGAAGAGATGGCGCGTAACGATAATGTGATTTTCGCCGCCACCGGTATCACCACCGGTGACCTGCTGAAAGGCATTACACGCAAAGGCAACATCGCTACCAGCGAAACCCTGCTGGTGCGCGGTAAATCACGCACCATCCGCCGCATCCAGTCGATCCATTATCTGGATCGCAAAGACGCGGCGCTGCATCAGTTTATCCTGTAATCGCCTGTTTGCCGCTCTCCGGATGACGTGAGAGCGGCCACCAGCACAGCAGCATCACCAGCGATGTGACAAACATCAGCATCCCGAGGCTCGACTGATCGTGCTGCGGCAGTAGCGCCGACAGCCAGGCAATTACGCCAGAGCCCAAATTCTGTATGCCACCAATCAGCGCGCCCGCACTCCCTGCTAACCATGCATACGGCTCCATCGCACCGGATGTTGCCAATGGGAACAGCATCCCGGCACCAAAGAAGAACAGTGCGGCAGGCACCAGCAGTGTCCAGATATTCATGATGCCGAACCATGCCGGAATCCACATCAGCAGACCCGCCAGCAAGCAACTGTTCACGCCGTACCACATCAGCGTATGCCAGGACTTCTGCTCGCGTCCGGCAAACCACGCACCAAAAAAGGCGGCCGGGATTGGCAGGATAAACAGAATGCTGACGGTGATGCCATCCAGACCGAGCACGCCCCCCATCAACACCCCACAGCTAGCTTCAAACACTGCGATACCTGCCAGGGCGCCCACCAGCAGCAGCAGATAGCGGATAAAATTCCCGTCGCTAAGTAAGGTGGCATAACGGCGCAGAAATGGTGTGGCAGGCGTATCCACGGGACGCGTTTCGGGTAGCCAGCGCGCCATGGAAGCTGTGACGCCGACGCACAGCAACAGCAGAAAGGCAAAACAAGCGTGCCAGCCAAACAGGTGCGTCAGTAGCGCGCCAATCACCGGTGCCAGCAGCGGGCTCACCAGAATTCCCATATTCAGCAGACTATTGGCCTGGCGCAGGGCGATACCGGAATAGAGATCGCGCGGCATAGTGCGCGCCATCACCCCCGCGACGCCAGTACCCAAACCCTGCACCGCGCTGCCCAGCACCAAAATCTGCAGTGATGGCGCAAACATGGCGATCAATGCCCCCACGGCAAAGATCGTCATACCGATAAGGATCACCGGACGACGGCCAAAGCTGTCTGACAACGGACCATAGATCAGTTGTGATCCACCATAGGTCATCAAATAAGCGGCCATGACCTGCTGCATGCTGCCACTGCGTACGTTCAGGGCTTCGGCCATGTTCGCCATCGCCGGCACATAGATGGTTTGCGCCATCTGTCCGACCGCCACCAGCACGATCAGCATGAATAACAGGAAGCGGTTTTGTGTTTTATTCTTCAACATGGAACAAAATGTCTGCCTGAGAAACAAAATAAAAGCAGCACTAAAAAAGGCTGCTGGCGATTAATGGCGGCAAAAATATCAGGATTGCATGACAAATCGAGAGGTGAGTGCAAAGCGACTGGCGCAGTGGTGTCAAGATTACGTACCGGGTCGTAACCCGACCGCTACAGTTGATGTGGAGTGCGCATGATTTGTCGCTGAGAGCCCTTTACTCTCCGCCGGGCTGGAAATCTGTGAGAGGGCTGACGATGATAGTGACACGCCTGAATAATCAATAATAAGGAGCGATCATGGCAGAGTGGATCAATGCGGAAGTGAAAGAAGTGAAAAACTGGACCGATGCACTGTTCAGCCTGCGCGTTACCGCGCCGATTGATACCTTTACCGCCGGGCAGTTTGCCAAGCTGGCGCTGGAAATTGATGGTGAACGCGTGCAACGCGCCTATTCATATGTGAATGCACCGCGCGATCCCTTACTGGAGTTCTATCTGGTAACCGTGCCAGAGGGTAAGCTCAGTCCACGTTTGCAGGCATTGCAGCCTGGCGATCAGGTGATGGTGACCAAAGAAGCTGCAGGATTCTTTGTACTCGATGAAATTCCCGACTGCAGCACGCTATGGATGCTGGCCACTGGCACGGCGATCGGTCCTTATCTATCGATTCTGCAACAGGGCGAAGATCTGGAACGGTTTGATAACATTGTGCTGGTGCATGCGGCACGTTTCGCCGATGACCTGAGCTTCCTGCCGTTGATGCAGCAGCTGCAACAGCGCTATCAGGGCAAGTTGCATATTCAGACGGTGGTGAGTCGCGAAGAGATCGCCGGTTCGCTGCACGGTCGTGTTCCGCAGCTCATTGAGAGCGGTGAACTTGAACGTGCGGTGGGTTTGCCGATGACCGCTGACACCAGCCACGTGATGCTGTGTGGTAACCCGCAAATGGTGCGCGATACCCAGCAATTGCTGAAAGATACGCGTGAGATGCGTAAACATTTCAAACGCAAACCCGGCCATATGACCAGCGAGCATTACTGGTAATCCGTGTGGTGTGAAGAATGTCAGACTTTTCCCTGTGCGGGTTTTGACTTTGGTCGGTAAAAACCGTTCTAATCGTGGGCTAAGTGAATGATTTAGGGCCGAAGCAATGAAGAACCTGCCAGTCGCGCTGCTCTTGAGCGTCGCGCTGACATTTCCCGCCTGGGCGGAGGATGCGACACCGCAGGATCGAAGCGATCACCTGCCTGCCGCCCCTTATCTATTGGCAGGTGCCCCCACCTTCGATATGACCATCGCGCAGTTCCGCGAGAAGTACAACGCAACGAATCCGGACCTGCCGTTGCAGGAATATCGTGCGATTGATAATCGAGACGATAAAAGCAACCTGACGCGCGCCGCCAGCAAGATCAATGAAACACTCTATGCTTCTACCGCGCTGGAGCAGGGCACCGGAAAAATCAAAACGCTGCAAATTACCTGGCTACCGGTTCCCGGCCCGGATATGAAAGCCGCGCAGGCACGTGCGATGGATTACATGACAGCATTATTGCGATTTTTTGTCCCAGGTTTATCGCCTGCAGATGGACGCAAAAAGCTTGATGCACTGCTCAGCGCAGGCAAAGGCGCACGCTATTTTGCCAGTACTGAAGGCGCATTGCGTTTTGTGGTCGCGGATAACGGTGACAAGGGATTAACCTTCGCGGTTGAGCCAATAAAACTGGCGCTCGCGACCCCTTGATCACCGCGGCAAAAATGACGAAAAGCAAAGCCAGCGACACGTTTGATCTCTATACTGTCTGGCAGACATCGCTGCCCGATGGCAGCGCTATTTCATGAATCGCGTTATGCGGAGGAAAGAATGCGACATCCACTGGTTATGGGTAACTGGAAACTGAATGGCAGCAAGCACATGGCAGGCGAGCTGATTGAAGGTCTGCGCAAAGAGCTGTCTGGTGTTGAAGGTTGTGGCGTAGCAATTGCTCCACCCACTCTCTATCTTGACCTGGCAAAACACGCCGTCTCCGGCAGCCACATTGCACTGGGTGCACAGAACGTTGACGTTAACCTGTCTGGCGCATTCACCGGTGAAACCTCCGCAGAAATGCTGAAAGATGTCGGCGCGAAATACATCATCATCGGCCACTCTGAGCGTCGTACTTACCACAAAGAAAGCGACGAGTTCATCGCGAAGAAATTTGCTGTGCTGAAAGCAGCCGGCCTGGTACCAGTACTGTGCATCGGTGAAACTGAAGCAGAGAACGAAGCGGGCAAGACTGAAGAAGTGTGCGCACGTCAGATCGACGCCGTGCTGGAAACTCAAGGTGCTGCTGCGTTCGAAGGCGTGGTTATCGCTTATGAGCCAGTCTGGGCGATCGGTACCGGCAAATCCGCTACACCTGCGCAGGCCCAGGCCGTGCACAAATTCATTCGTGACCATATCGCGAAGAAAGATGCGGCGATTGCTCAGCAGGTTATCATTCAGTACGGCGGTTCTGTTAACGACAAAAATGCCGCAGAACTGTTCACCCAGCCAGATATCGATGGCGCGCTGGTTGGCGGTGCTTCACTGAAAGCCGATGCGTTCGCAGTGATCGTGAAAGCAGCTGCAGCAGCGAAAAACGCCTAAGTTTTTAGGTGTTGAACAAGGCGGCTGATGGGCCGCCTTTTTTATTGCCAGAGATGCGTACTGAGACATGTAACTCATACACTGAGGAAGATGTGATGAAACAGTTCTGGAACCCCCCAGCGTGCTTATACGTTTCATTGAAGCTTTATATTGGAAGCCATGGTTAATGGTTCAAAATCTGGCATTGGTGGTCCTGCAACTCCTCCGCAGAACCGCTGTTTAACATTAACCAGTTACGTTCCAGCGCCAGCAACGCTAAGCGCCCATCCGGTAATTCCGCCAGTGCCATCCCATATTTTCCCATCTCGCTGCGCGCATTAGGCACTTCAGTCGCCAGACGAATAAAGACACTTTGCTGCGCCAGTTCAGCCGTCGACAGTGTGCGAATCAAATAGCGATGTTTGCGCAGCGTGGCTGGTTGCCACTGTTCATTGAGCTTAGGGCTTAACGCATCAAGCCGCTGGCGCACATCAGGACGCAGACAGGAGATGTGGATGTGCAGTTGATTCTGCGTACGGCCATATTGCGCATTAATCGCCAGTGACAGCACGCTATCATCAATCGGTGCACCGCGTTTTTTGGCCAACAGACTGCGCTGCAGCCAGGCGGCGGCAAACAGATTGGGCGTGGTGGGTTCGAGAATAATCGGGCTTTCCATGCCAGTGATTTTTTCAATCGGCATCAGTAAATACTGCAGTGGACCGTTGAGGTCTTTCAGCGTGACATAACCCTGTGCCGTATTCACTTGCTGACAAGGGGCGGGATTGCCACTCTTCGCCAGATTGGGCTCGCACTTTTCACTGATGATCTGCCAGAGGGCATTGGAGTTTTTCTGGAAATGGAAGGCGCTGACGATCAGTCCGACAATCAGCACCAGCAGTAAAACGGTTAGCAACTTCAGGGTGCGACGACTTCCCTGCATGGCCGAATTCCTCTGTTCATCACCTGCCAGCATCCTCGCCTGCCGTCTGGGCAATGTCACGGACTTTTACTGCTGTGTAATGCAAAACGGCCAGCATCAGGCTGACCGTTTCAGTTTGATGCGATGACAATTACGGTTTCATGACCTGATCGTAACTGCCACCATCAGCGAAGTGCGCTTTCTGCGCTTGCGTCCAGCCACCGAACTTGCTGTCGATAGTGAACAGTTTCACCGGCGCAAAGGTGCTGGCAAACTTTTTCGCGACTTCAGGATCGCGTGGACGATAAAAGTTTTCCGCTGCGATGGTCTGGCCTTCTGGTGAGTAGAGATACTTCAGGTAATCTTCGGCCACTTTACGCGTGCCCTGCTCATCCACCACCTTATCGACCACCGAAACGGTTGGTTCTGCCAGAATCGATTCGCTTGGCGTGACGATTTCGAACTTGTCTTTACCCAGCTTGTTCACCGCCAGATACGCTTCGTTTTCCCAGGCAATCAGCACATCGCCTATGCCACGTTCAACGAAGGTGTTGGTGGCGCCACGTGCACCGGAGTCCTGCACTTCTACGTTCTTGAACAGCGCCTTCACATACGCGAGTGCTTTGGTCTGGTCACCGTTGTTTTGATCCAGCGCCCAGCCCCATGCGGCCAGATAGTTCCAGCGTGCGCCACCTGAGGTTTTCGGGTTCGGGGTGATCACCGATACGCCGGGTTTAATTAAATCGTTCCAGTCATGAATGCCCTTCGGGTTGCCCTTACGGACCAGGAACACGATGGTGGAAGTATAAGGGGCGGAGTTGTCTGGCAGACGCTTAATCCAGTTTTTATCGATCCGACCACGGTCAGCAATAGCATCCACGTCAGACTGCAGCGCCAGGGTTACGACATCAGCACGAATGCCGTTGATCACAGAGGTCGCCTGCTTCCCTGAACCGCCATGAGACTGACGGATCACCACATTGTCACCCGTTTCCTGCTTGTAGTGTGCGCTAAACGCTTTGTTGTACTGTTCATACAGCTCACGCGTTGGATCGTAAGAAACGTTTAACAGCTGGATATCCTTTGCCAAAACACTGGTGGAAGCCAGTAACAGGGTGACACCAATACTCCACTTGTTCATTGCTTGCTCTCCCGAGGTCGTTATAGAACAAGACTGACATAAACCAATTCAATGATTAAAGAATTAAAAATAAGTGGTTATAACTGGAGAGAATATAAGTGGGAATAAAAAAGGGCACGGTGGAGGCCGCGCCCTGATTTAGTTTGATTAGTAGAGTTTTTTCGCCGTATCCAGCCAGTCGCGCTTGAATGGGCGCTTCATGTTTTCAATCGCGTCAATGATGTCGTGATGCACCATCTTCTCATTCTGAATACCGACACAACGTCCGCCGTAGCCCTGCAACAGCAGTTCGATGGAGTAGGCACCCATACGTGACGCCAGGATACGGTCGTAAGCGCATGGTGCACCGCCACGCTGAATATGCCCAAGCACCGTTGCACGTGTTTCGCGTTTGGTTTCTGCTTCGATGTAATGCGCCAAATCGTCGATATCACAGATGTGTTCGGTAATGGCCACAATGGCATGTTTTTTACCTTTGGCGATACCCGCTTTGATCTCTTCGACCAGTTCTTCACGGGTATAAGGAATTTCCGGCAGCACGATAAATTCACAACCACCGGCGATGGAAGCAGCCAGAGTCAGATCGCCGCAGTAACGACCCATCACTTCCACGATGGAAATGCGCTGATGCGAAGAGGAGGTGTCGCGCAGACGGTCAATCGCTTCAACCACGGTTTCCAGCGCCGTGAAGTAACCGATGGTGTAATCGGTACCGGCAACGTCATTATCGATGGTGCCTGGCAGACCAATGCACGGGAAACCCATTTCCGTCAGACGTTTGGCACCCATGTAGGAACCGTCACCGCCGATGACCACCAGCGCGTCAATGCCGCGCTTCTTCATGTTCTCAATGGCAACCTGACGAACTTCCTCATTACGGAAATCCGGGAAGCGCGCAGAACCGAGGAAAGTGCCGCCACGGTTGATCATGTCGGACACGCTGTAACGGTCGAGGTTGATCATACGGTCTTCATACAATCCCAGATAGCCGTCGTAGATACCAAAAACTTCAAGGCCTTCACTCAGCGCGGAACGGACAACTCCGCGGATGGCTGCGTTCATGCCTGGGGCGTCACCGCCGCTGGTCAGTACTCCGATTTTTTTGATCATGACAACCTCTGGATTGTTCAAAACTAAGGATTATTCCTGCCTGCCGACCGGTGTAAACCCGCTCACGATCGTGCGGCTTAATAGTTGCAGATAGTATATCAAAGGCTTGATGCTGAATTGATTCAGGTCAGACAAGTTTTCGCTATTTTTTTACAGAGTTGTTAGCGTTACGTCATTTTTATAACGCAACGCCATGATATTTAAACGCTAAAACTGGAAAAAGCCTTGCTGATTTTCAGGCACCACCGAACAGGGATCCTGATGGATGATAACATCCGAACCGGGAAACTTAAGCCGGAGTGCTTGCTCGATCTGATCCGCTACCTGATGCGCCTGCACCAGCGGCAGGTGGTCATCCATTTCCAGATGAAGCTGGATAAAACGGGTTGGCCCGGATTGACGCGTACGCAGTGCATGGGCACCGCGCACACCTGGCCAGTCGCTAACCAAATCGATAATCGCCTGCTTCTCTTCTTCCGGCAATGCGCGGTCCAGCAAAGATTGCACCGCTTCATAACCCATGCGCAAAGCGTTATAGAGGATGTACACCCCAATCCCCAGCGCAAAGAGCGCATCTGCCCGGACAAAACCATAGCTGCTTAACACCAAAGCCACCAGGATCGCGCCGTTCATCACCACGTCAGATTGATAGTGCAGCATATCCGCACGTATCGCCTGGCTGCGTGTCCGACGCACCACCCAGCGCTGGAAAGTCACAAGTAACAGGGTGGACAAAAGGGCGACCACAGTGACGACGATACCGACCAGCGGCGCACGTAATATATTGGGTGAGGCCAGATGCTGAATACCCGTGAGAAATAAAAACAGTGCCGAGCCGGAAATAAACATGCTTTGTGCCAGTGCGGCAAGCGACTCCGCTTTACCGTGGCCGAAGGTGTGATCAGCGTCCGCAGGCTGGAGTGAATAGCGCACCACCAGTAAATTTGTGAGCGATGCAGCGATATCCACCAGTGAATCGACCAGGGCGGCCAACATACTGACTGAGCCAGTCAGCCACCAGGCAAAAATTTTCACGATCAACAGTAATGTCGCCAGCGTCGTTGCCGCCAGCGCCGCGCGGTTGACGAGTTTCGCGTAGGAGGGATCCATGCCATGCCTCATAGAAGCGTCTGCTCAGCGCAACGCCTTTAGTCACATAATGGCTCAAGTTTATCATCGGCAAGCGTAAGCTGCGTGAATTGAATATTAAGGTGATGATGCAGCACAGGATTGGCAGATAAAAAAAACCCCCGCATCATGCGGGGGAAGACAGGGATGGTGTCTATGGCAAGGAAAACAGGGATACTATGTTACTGGTTACTGCTGGTACTACTCACTGCATGCAGCGGTGATGATGGCTGCAATCCTGAGAGCTGACGCATATCGTTAAGTCGCCGCTCATAATTCTTCTGCAATGTCGCTTGCTGTGCAGGCGTTAGCAGGTGATACATCTGGTTGCGAACCCGAGCCATCTCAACTTGCAGTTCTATCTGCGCGCGGGCTTGTTTCTCTGCCTGCTGTCGGATAGCCGATTCGTTAAATTTGTCTGCAATGACAAGGTCATGCATAGTTTCAATATCCTGAACGCTCATAGCCGGGCGCTCATGTCGTGCTTGCTGCATCAGGTCTCGCATCTGTTGCCGCTGTTGTTCAGTCAGCTCAATGCCATCGAACATGTGGCTTTGCGGATTTTGCGTCATACTGCCTGTCGTCAATCCGCCGTTATGATGCATCTCGTCAATCGTCGTCGTGTCTGCTGCTTCTGCGCTGGCGTGACTGAGAACCATCGCTGAGGCAATGACGACGGCGGTTAAGTAGCGCATCGTTTACTCCCAGTTCGTTCCGTTTTGCGATTCAACGAGAGCTAGTGTACGGCGATAGCTGCAAACATCCGTCAGGGGGTGTAAAACTACGTAAAGCGTTGGAAAGCAAGTCAAGGAACACGGTATTTTGCCTGCGGAGGGCAACAAAAAATGAATAAAATCCTGTTGGTTGATGACGACCGCGAATTAACTTCGCTGCTTAAAGAACTGCTTGAGATGGAAGGTTTTGAGGTGATTGTCGCCAGCGATGGCGAGCAGGCGCTTAACCTGCTGGATAACAGCGTTGACTTGTTATTACTCGACGTCATGATGCCGAAGAAGAACGGTATTGATACGTTGAAAGAATTACGACAACAGCACCAAACTCCGGTCATTATGCTGACCGCTCGTGGTAGTGAGTTGGATCGTGTTCTTGGCCTTGAGCTGGGCGCGGATGACTATCTACCAAAACCGTTTAATGACCGTGAACTGGTGGCGCGTATTCGGGCTATTTTGCGCCGTTCAAACTGGAGCGAACAACAACAGCAGCATGACAATAGTTCACCCACGCTGGAAGTGGATTGCCTGCGCCTCAACCCAGGCCGCCAGGAAGCCAGCTTCGATAGTGAAACGCTGGATCTGACGGGCACGGAATTCACTCTGCTCTATTTGCTGGCACAGCACTTAGGTCAGGTCGTGTCACGTGAGCACCTCAGTCAGGAAGTGCTGGGTAAACGCCTGACGCCGTTTGACCGCGCGATTGATATGCACATTTCAAACCTGCGTCGTAAATTGCCGGAACGTCGTGATGGTCATCCGTGGTTTAAAACGCTACGCGGACGCGGCTATCTGATGGTTTCGGCATCATGATTGGAAGTTTGACCACCCGCATCTTCGCCATTTTCTGGCTCACCCTGGCGCTGGTGTTGATGCTGGTTTTGATGGTGCCCAAACTCGACTCACGCCAGATGACTGCACTGCTGGAAAGTGAGCAACGACAGGGCACCATGATTGAACAGCACGTTGAAGCTGAGTTATCGCAAGATCCTCCCAACGACCTGATGTGGTGGCGCCGGCTGTTTCGCGCCATCGACAAATGGGCCCCACCCGGTCAACGCTTGTTATTAGTGACCAGCGAAGGCCGGGTGATCGGAGCGCAGCATAATGAAATGCAGGTGATTCGTAACTTTATCGGCCAGTCTGATAATGCCGATCATCCGCAGAAGAAAAAGTATGGTCGTGTGGAAATGGTGGGCCCGTTCGCCGTGCAGGATGGTGAAGATAACTATCAGCTCTACCTGATCCGCCCCGCCACCAGTTCTCAACTGGACTTCGTCAATCTACTGTTTGACCGTCCGTTATTGCTGCTGATTGTCACCATGCTGATTAGCTCGCCACTGCTGTTATGGCTGGCGTGGAGCCTGGCGCGTCCAGCGCGCAAACTGAAACATGCTGCCGATGAAGTGGCGAGCGGAAACTTACGCCAGCATCCTGAACTGGAATCCGGTCCACAGGAATTCCTGGCAGCAGGTTCAAGTTTCAACCAAATGGTGAGCGCACTTGAACGCATGATGACCGCACAGCAGCGTTTGTTATCCGATATCAGTCATGAATTACGCACGCCACTGACACGTTTGCAGTTGGCTACCGCCCTACTGCGCCGTCGCAATGGTGAAGGTAAAGAACTTCAGCGTATCGAAACGGAAGCCCAGCGGCTTGATGGCATGATTAACGATTTGCTGGTGCTCTCACGCACTCAGCATAAAAATGCCTTAGTCAGTGAAGCGATGAAGGCGAACCAGCTGTGGAACGGTGTACTGGAAGATGCCAAATTTGAAGCCGAGCAGATGGGTAAAACCATGGATGTGCCGTATCCGCCTGGTCCGTGGCCACTGTACGGCAACCCGCATGCCCTGGAGAGCGCGCTGGAGAACATCGTGCGCAATGCGCTGCGTTATTCCCACACGCATATTAGCGTGAGTTTTTCGGTGGATATCCAGGGCATTACCGTTCACGTTGATGACGATGGCCCAGGCGTTAGCGCTGAAGATCGCGAGCAGATTTTCCGCCCCTTTTATCGCACTGATGAAGCACGCGACCGTGAATCTGGTGGCACCGGTCTTGGACTGGCGATTGTGGAAACGGCCGTACAACAGCATCGCGGTTGGGTGAAAGCCGATGACAGTCCATTAGGCGGTCTGCGGCTTACGCTCTGGTTGCCGCTGTACTCCGCTCGTCAATAATTTGCTATGCTTCGGCCCTCGTTTCCGGGGGCCTTATGCTGAACATCGTTTTATTTGAACCAGAAATTCCGCCAAATACGGGCAATATCATCCGCTTGTGTGCCAATACAGGCTTCCAATTGCATCTGATTGAGCCGCTGGGCTTTGCCTGGGATGACAAGCGCCTGCGCCGCGCCGGGCTCGATTATCACGAATACACCTCACTCAAAAAACACGCCAATTACACTGCGTTTATCGAGTCTGAAGCACCACAGCGTCTGTTTGCACTCACCACCAAAGGCACACCTGCCCACAGCGCTGTGAGCTATCAGAAAGGGGATTATTTATTGTTTGGACCTGAGAGCCGTGGTTTGCCGGCAGAGATACTGAACGCGCTGCCAGCAGAGCAGAAGATCCGCATCCCAATGATGGCTGAAAGTCGCAGTATGAATCTGTCGAATGCGGTATCTGTGGTGGTGTATGAAGCGTGGCGCCAGCTTGATTATGCTGGCGCACTGATCAAGAGCTAAATTCCGTCGCCGTACTCGAAGCCCGCGCCGTTGAAGAGTTGGTCCATATCCATCGAAGGTTTATCACTGGTGGGTTTGCCAACGATACGCGCAGGCACACCGGCTGCCGTGGTATGCGGCGGCACTGGTTGTAGTACCACCGAACCTGCACCAATTTTCGCGCCGCGCCCCACTTCAATGTTACCGAGAATCTTGGCACCTGCGCCAATCATCACACCTTCACGGATTTTCGGATGGCGATCGCCGCTGGTTTTTCCGGTACCGCCTAGCGTGACCGACTGCAAAATCGACACGTCATTTTCCACGACGGCGGTTTCACCAATCACGATACCGGTAGCATGATCGAGCATGATGCCGCGACCAATACGGGCTGCCGGGTGGATATCCACTGCAAAGGAGACGGAGATTTCGTTCTGCAAATAGACGGCTAACGCGCGGCGGCCCTCTTTCCAGAGCCAGTGGCCGATGCGATAAGCCTGTAATGCATGGAAGCCTTTCAGATACAGCAATGGCGTTGAATACTTATCAACGGCAGGATCGCGCTGGCGCACGGCTTGAATATCGTAAGCTGCAGAGACAATCATCTCTGGATCTTCGCGATACGCTTCCTCAACGATTTCGCGTACCGCAATGGCTGGCATGATCGGGTTGGCAAGTTTGTTCGCCAGCATGTAGCTTAGTGCGCTGCCAAGATTTTCGTGCTTGAGCAAAGTCGCGTGATAAAAGCTGGCCAGCATGGGTTCACAATCAGCCAGCGCTCTGGCTTCAGCTTTGATGTTGTTCCAGACCAGTTCTAACTCTTCTGACGACATTGCTCTGTGCTCCCGATAAAAAAAGCGCCTGAGAGGCGCTGCAGGTGATTTAGCTGAGCATCCTGCTTCAGCTTTGGCTGTTTTCGTCCTTCCTTGCACGGCCAAGTAAACTCAATGCTGCCTCTCGCGCCGATTTTTCGCAATACAGTACCTGATAAATCTGCTCGGTTATCGGCATTTCAACACCCATTCTTGCCGCCAATGCTTTGACTTCTTTGGTGTTTCGGTACCCTTCTACAACTTGTCCGATAATGCGTTGCGCCTCATCAACGCTCTCGCCTTGTCCCAGCATCATGCCAAAACGACGATTGCGGGATTGATTATCGGTACAGGTCAGCACTAAATCGCCCAGCCCCGCCATGCCCATAAAGGTGGTGGGATCGGCTCCGAGAGCGGCGCCAAGGCGACTCATCTCCGTCAGCCCACGGGTAATCAGCGCGGTTCGTGCGTTAGCACCAAAACCAATTCCATCGGAAATGCCGGCACCAATCGCAATCACGTTTTTCACCGCGCCACCCAGTTGCACGCCGATGAAGTCTGGATTGTTGTACACGCGGAAGCTTTTACCGCAATGCAGTTTTTGCTGCAGATCTTCGGCGAACTGTGCGTCAGTGGCAGCCAGCGCTATCGCTGTAGGCAGGCCCGCAGCAAGCTCCTTCGCGAAAGTTGGACCGGAAACCACGGCCAGCGGAATTTGATCGCCAAGGATTTCACGCGCAACATCCTGCAAAAGACGGCCAGTCTCTTTTTCGAGACCTTTGGTTGCCCAGACAATACGTGAGTCTGCACGCAGATGCGGCTTCAACTGGGTGAGAACGTCGCCAAACACGTGGCTGGGCACCACCACCAACAGATCACGACTGGCACTCACCACCGTTGCCAAATCGGCTTCAGGAACAAGATTGTCAGGGAAAGGTACATCAGGCAGGAAAGCAGCATTACATCGGTCAGCCTGGAGCTGTGCCACACTGTGCGGATTGTGGCCCCAGAGCAGAACCGGATGGCCGTTACGGGCCAGCGTAATGGCCAATGCGGTGCCGTACGAGCCGGCACCGATGACGCTAATCGAAGCGTTGAGGGTAGTCATCAGGCATCCTGACGTGGCGCTTCGCCTTCACCTTGCTGCTGCAGATAGTTCATGAACAGGGCATCAAAGTTAACTGGCGCCAGATTGAGCTGAGGGAAAGTACCACGAGACACGAGGCTGGTGATGCATTCACGTGCATACGGGAACAGAATGTTCGGGCAGTATGCACCGAGGCAATGTGCCATCTGAGTGCCTTCGATACCGCCGATAGTGAAGATACCTGCCTGCTGAACTTCGCACAGGAATGCGGTGTCTTCGCCAACGGTTGCTGTCACGGTAACGCGCAGAACAACTTCGTAGACTTCATCAGCCAGCTGAGATGAAGCGGTGTCCAGATCCAGTTTCACTTCCGGTTCCCACTCTTTCTGGAAAACCTGAGGCGCGTTTGGCGCTTCGTAAGAAACGTCTTTGGTATAAACACGTTGAATCTGGAACTGCATTTCGTTTGTGCTATGTTCTGACATGTTACTAAATCCTGTGAGTTAAATTGTCTGACCGAAAAATTATGCCTGGAGTAAGGGATCCAGTCCCTGACGCCCATCCAGCGCGTAAAGATCGTCACAGCCACCAATGTGCTGTGCATCAATAAAAATCTGTGGAACTGTCGTACGCCCGCTTCGCTGAATCATCTCTTCACGCTTCGCCGCGTTCCCATCAATAGGAATCTCCTGGAACGAAACGCCTTTCTGATCCAACAATGCTTTTGCCCGGTGGCAATAAGGGCATGTGACTTTGGTGTAAATCTCAACATTAGCCATGCGGTTACCTCTGGGAATTATTTACCGCGTACCAGCGGCAGATTCTCACCACTCCAGCCGCTCACGCCATCTTTCAGCACGGAGACTTTTTCAAAACCTTCAGCGCTCAATTTAGCGGCTGACTCACCCGCGCTCTGACCAGTGGCACATACCACAATTATGGGCTGGGACTTGTGCTTTTCCAGTTCGGCAAAGCTCCCTTTTTTGATGTCAGCCGCTGCAATATTCACCGCACCTGAAATGTGCCCTTTGCGATAATCATCGCGCGAACGCACGTCTACAACCACCGCATCCTCTTTGTTGATCAGGTGGGTTGCTTCACCACGGCTGATGGTTTTTACCTTAGAGAACATTCCTTTAACGGTGGTCACAATCACCAGAACGAGTAAAACAACCCATGCCAGACTAAGGATGGTGTGATTGCTTGCAAACTGCATAATTTCTTGCATGAGGGGTAACGACTCCAGACCGGGCTAATAAGCTAAAACAAGGGTTCTGAGTATACCTGCGCCACTTAGCATGTACAGTCGCGAAGCGGGCAGAGTTACGATTTGTGCGTCATTTTCCAAAAAAAGTGTTCTAATCGCAAAATTGAGTCAAGGTTTATGCCGCTAAGCTCGGCACCGACATCTTTCGTAAAGCAAAACCCGCCCGGGATAACTGGTAAGCGGCTGTTCATCGTGGAATAATTATCGACTATGAAGGGAAAAGCGACCGTTACACACACAAGGACCTGTCACAACGGCCCAGCGCATCCGTTGTTATTTCGCTGGTCCGAAATCTCCCTGAGCTTGCTCTGCGCGGGCGCACTGTTATTGCCCGTTTACGCGCACAGTGCGGATGACAGTAAAACCCAGCTCAAGTCCATTCAGCAGGATATCGCTGACAAAGAGAAAAGCGTTAAAGCGCAGAAATTACAGCGCAGCAAACTTCTCGATCAACTGCAAAGTCAGGAAAAAGTGATTGCGCAAGCCAGCCGGCAGCTTAGGGAAACACGCAATAGTTTGACCGCGCTCGACGGCGAAATCACACAAATTACCACCTCCATCTCTCGTCTGGAAAAACAGCAGGCTCAGCAGGAAAAACTGCTGGCTCAACAATTGGATGCGGCTTTCCGACAAGGCCAACACAATGGGTTACAGCTGCTGCTGGGTGGTGAAGAAGCACAACGCAGTGAACGCATACTTGCCTATTTCGGCTACCTTAATGCTGCACGCCAGAAAAACATCGACGATCTCAAACAAACTCAGCAACAGCTGTCCGAGCAGCGTCAGGCATTGCAAGGTAAGCAGGAACAACAAAAATCCCTGTTAGCCCAACAGCAGTCGCAGCAAGCCAAACTGGAAACCGCCAGTGCGGCACGTAAGAAAACCCTGACAGTATTGGAAAGCTCGCTGGAAAAAGATCAGGCCGATTTGGTTGAGATGCGAGAAAACGAAAGCCGTCTGCAGGATAAAATTGCCAAAGCCGAACGCGAAGCGCGTGAGCGTGCCGAACGTGAAGCACGTGAGGCAGAAAAAGTACGCCAGCGTCAGGCGCAGGCAAAAGCCAAGGGATCAAGTTATCAACCCACACAAAGCGAACGTGAGTTGATGGCGCGCACCGGTGGCCTCGGTAAGCCTGGTGGGCAGGCGGTATGGCCGGTGAATGGACGTATTGAACACCGCTTCGGTGAATCCATGCAGGGTGAACTGCGCTGGAAAGGTCTGGTGATTGATGCACCAGAAGGCACCGAAGTGAAAGCCATCGCCGATGGACGCGTACTGATGGCCGACTGGCTGCAAGGCTATGGCCTGGTTGTGGTATTGGAACATGGTAAAGGCGATATGAGTCTTTATGGCTACAACCAAAGTGCGCTGGTGAGCGTGGGTACTCAGGTGAAGGCAGGACAGCCTATCGCCCTCGTGGGTACCAGTGGCGGCCGCGGCACGCCTTCGCTCTACTTTGAAATCCGACGTCAGGGACAGGCCGTCAATCCACTACCGTGGTTAGGAAGATAAGTGTTGTTTCAGCCTCAAAAGCTCTCAATTGCGCTCTGCGCACTGTTTTTCACACTATCGGCTCAGGCGGGTAAACTCTCAATTGTGATTGATGACTTCGGTTATCGTCCGGTTGAAGAGAATAAAGTGCTGCAAATGCCCGCAGCGATTTCGGTCGCTGTACTGCCGAATGCACCTCATGCTCGTGAGATGGCGACAAAAGCACATCAGGGTGGTCATGAGGTGTTGATTCACTTGCCAATGGCACCGCTCAGTAAGCAGCCGCTGGAAAAAGATACCTTAACCCCAGAGATGAGCAGCGAAGAGATCGCACGCATTGTTCGGGATGCCTCGGGTAAAGTGCCCTTCGCTGTGGGGCTGAACAACCATATGGGCAGCAAAATGACCTCCAGCCTGCCTGGCATGCAGAAAGTGATGCAGGTGCTAAATCAGTACAATTACTACTTTCTCGATAGCATGACGATTGGCAACAGCCAGTCTATTCCAGCGGCACAAGGTACGCATGTTAAGGTGCTGAAACGCCGGGTATTCCTTGACGATAGTCAGAATGAGGCATCGATTCGCGAACAGTTTACCCGTGCCGTAAAACTGGCACAGCGCGATGGCTATGCCATTGCGATTGGCCATCCGCACCCCACCACCGTCCGTGTGCTGCAACAGATGCTGCCATCACTGCCTGCCGATATTACGCTGGTCCGCCCGAGTCAGTTGCTGAATGAGCCTGTGCATCAGGGTAAAACACCAGTGATAACCGATAAATCTCCGGGACCGAAATTCCGTGCTCCGGGCGTGTGTAAGGTTAGTAAACCACTGACGCCAGTGCCGCAGAGCAGAGCTGTTCAAATTGTGCTTGAAAGCATCGGTCATAGCCGATTAATGAAAACGCTGGGAAGTTTGTATTGATTAATAAGCAGGAGTTCTGTCTCATTAAAATGATTCACATCCTTGGACAAACATTATAATTTATGCGAAACATGACCGCACATAGAAAGGATATCAGTACGGATGAAGCCGCATAAAAGAAAAATCCTGCTACTCGACAATGGTCGTGAATGGGGTGGTGGAACGAACAGCATGCTTGAATTACTGAAGCGTATTGATCGTGAAAAATTCGAGGTTACTTGCTGTTTTTACCACAATTACTCACGTGGAAATGGCGAAACGATAGAGTTAATTCTCAATTCTATAAATGTACCTGTATTTTTCATCCCTCAGATTAAACAACCTCGCTGGGCAAAAATAAGTAAAGAAATCATCCGAACTATACTGTTCTTCAGTACCAAGGTACACAAAGCCATCATAGGGAAGATTGATTATAAATGGCGGGTTTTACCTAATGCTTACAAAATAAATTCACTGCTACAAATGGGTCAATATGATGCCCTTTACATGAACAACCAACCCAGTACTAACGTCGAGGGTTATATCGCTGCACGCCAATTAGGCATCGCTATTGTTCAACATTGTCGTATTGATCCTATACTTAATGGCCCACTGGTGCGAATGGTTAATGAGTATTGTGATGCCATTATTTCAGTATCGAATGGCGTCAACAGTACGCTTCGCCAACGAGGTGTTGATGCACGTCGTTGCTTTACTGTTAATAATGCAATTGACATTCATCAATCATTGCCAGACCGCTTAGCCTTCCGTCGGCAACTGAGTATAGCGCCTGAAACGTTTGTTTTTGGATCTATTGGCTCATTGATTTTACGCAAAGCTAATCACCACATTCTTAAAGCATTGGGGCATTTCAAACGAACACACCCACAGGCCAACTGGAGAATGATTGTGGTAGGCTCAGGCCCAGAACATGAAAATCTTGAGAAATTGGCAGTTCGTGAGAACATCAGCAAAGAGATTATTTTTACTGGATTTCAAAACAACGCTTTAGACTTCCTTTCAGCATTTGATACTTTCATCCTTGCATCAAAAAGTGAGGGTCTTCCTCGCGTAGTGCTTGAAGCGATGCTCGTTAATACAGCCGTAATTGGTTCGAATGTGACAGGTACAACTGAATTAGTTAATCACAACAGTACCGGGCTTTTATTCGAATATGGTGATATTGATAGACTGACACAACACATTACTCTTCTTTGGAAAGAAGCTGAATTACGTCAAAGACTTGTTGATGCAGCAGCAAAGAAAGTTCGTGAGAATTATGCAATTGAAAACTATGTCAGTGGTGTGGAATCCATATTGGAACAGGTAATAAGAGAAAAAAAACATGCTTAAATTTTTAAATAAACGCTATAAACACATTCGCTCTCGTCATAATATCGATTATGGTCTAATGGACACCCAAGGCGATATTCCAGTGACTTCCGTAGTCATTCCTTGCACAGGGTCGGACTATATTGAAGAGGCGTTACTAAGCGCATCTTTCGCCAGCAAGTTTGCTCCTCATATTAATGAAGTTGTAATTGTCACCGATCAGCCGGAAAAAGAGTTTGGTCTATTACCTGCCATGATACGTGTTATCAAACTTGACGTTCCTGACCGCGAAGAAAGCTATCGCTATAAACAAATCTATCGAAGCCGTCTCATTAAGTTACAGGCACCTTTACAAGCGAAGGGGGAAGGCATCTTGATGATTGATTCAGACTTAAATCTGCTTAAATCACCCGTCATCAATTTGCGGCAAGACCATCTTTACTCCAGTTTCCGTCAGGGTAAGATGATTGCAAAATTAGAGGGCGCGGCTAGAGAGTCGATTCCTGCTTATTATCATTCTTCGATTCGCCCTCATTTCGCGGACCATGTAAATGGGGCATATTTGGCGGCAACGCATAAAACATGGAAGCGTATTTGCCCCCTGTGGTTGGCGCTCTTTCAGGACACCTGGGAGTTGATGAACGATGATCAACCACCAACCGACCAACTACCTTTAGCAACTCTGCTGGATTTACTAGATATACGAACTGTTAATTTAGGTGAGTGGGCGAATTGGCCGGTTTCTAAACGTATTGGTGGTCAATCAGCCATTATCCCGCAAGAAGTCATTGGTGCGCATGGTGGTTTCCCATTGAGTGAATGGCAAAAATATTTGCAGGATCCCACTCAACCACTCTGTTTCAAAGGTCAGGATTACACACGAAAAGTGCGTTACCTGACCGATTCTGAAAAAAAGCAATCTTAATCTACTTCGGCCATAAAACCGGGGCTTTTAATCCCAGCTCAATACCACTTTTCCTGAACGCCCGGATCGCATCTCGTCAAATCCCTGCTGGAATTCATCGATGTGGTAGCGATGCGTGATAATGGGCGTTAAGTCGAGGCCGGATTGAATCAACGCTGCCATTTTGTACCAGGTTTCAAACATCTCGCGGCCATAGATGCCTTTGATGAAAAGTCCTTTGAAGATCACCAGATTCCAATCGATCGCCATCTCGCCCGGCGGAATGCCCAGTAGGGCGATTCGCCCGCCATGGTTCATCACCTCCAGCAGGGTGCGAAACGCGGGAGGCGCGCCAGACATCTCCAGTCCGACATCGAAACCTTCGGTCATACCCAGCTCAGCCATCACATCGCGCAGATTTTCCTGCGCCACATTTACGGCGCGTGTCACGCCCATCTGGCGTGCCAGGCCGAGGCGATATTCATTGATATCGGTGATGACCACATTGCGTGCGCCCACATGTTTGCACACCGCTGCAGCCATAATACCAATAGGACCAGCACCAGAGATCAGCACGTCCTCGCCGACCAGATCAAACGAGAGCGCGGTATGCACGGCGTTGCCAAAGGGATCGAAAATCGCTGCCAGCTCGTCAGAGATATTGTCGGGAATCTTGAAAGCGTTAAATGCAGGGATGGCCAGGTACTCGGCGAAACAGCCCTGACGATTGACGCCGACACCCACGGTATTGCGGCACAAGTGAGTGCGACCGGCGCGGCAATTTCGGCAGTGACCGCAGGTGATATGACCTTCGCCGGACACACGATCGCCAAGGGTAAAGCCTCTTACCTCTTCGCCCATACCGACGACTTCGCCGACATATTCATGGCCAGTGATCATCGGAACGGGAATGGTTTTACGCGACCAATCATCCCAGTTGTAAATGTGAACATCGGTGCCGCAAATTGCAGTTTTACGAATTTTAATCAGCAGGTCGTTGTGACCAGGTTCCGGAATCGGTGCATCTTTCACCATCCAGATACCTTCCTCTGCTTTGAGTTTGGCCAGTGCTTTCATCGTTCTGCTCCTGCGATCACGCCCAACTGTTGACCAATGCGAGTGAAGGCGGCAACGGCATGTTCCAGTTGTGCCTGCGTATGACCTGCAGATATCTGAGTGCGGATGCGTGCCTGACCTTGCGGCACCACCGGATAAAAGAAGCCTGTGACATAGATGCCCTCTTTTTGCAGCAGGCTGGCAAACTGCTGAGCCACTTTTGCATCGCCAAGCATCACCGGGATGATGGCGTGGTCAGCACCCGCCAGCGTAAAGCCGGCTGCGGTCATCTTCTCGCGGAAGAATCGGGCGTTATCCCAAAGGCGCTGGCGTAACCCATCGCCTTCACTGAGCAGGTCTAACACCCGCAGCGAGGCGGCGACGATGGCAGGTGCCAGGGAGTTGGAAAATAGGTAAGGGCGTGAACGCTGGCGTAGCCATTCAACCACCTCATTTTTCGCAGCCACATAGCCACCTGAAGCACCACCTAGCGCTTTGCCTAATGTGCCAGTCAGGATATCTACGCGATCCATTACGCCGCAGTATTCATGGGTGCCACGTCCAGCTGCTCCGACAAAACCGACCGCGTGGGAATCATCAACTATCACCAATGCGTCAAATTCGTCGGCCAAATCGCAAATGCCTTCCAGATTGGCAATCACGCCATCCATCGAGAACACACCGTCTGTGGCGATCAGAATATGGCGTGCACCTTTATCACGCGCTTCCTCTAACCGAGCACGTAGCTCAGACATATTGTTGTTGGCATAACGATAGCGCTGGGCTTTACACAGGCGTACGCCATCGATAATTGAGGCATGATTGAGTGCATCAGAGATGATGGCATCTTCCGCACTGAGCAGCGTTTCAAACAGACCGCCATTGGCATCGAAGCAAGAGGAAAACAGAATGGCATCTTCCATGCCGAGGAAGGCCGCCAGCTTTTGTTCCAACTGCTGATGAATATCTTGTGTGCCGCAGATAAAGCGCACGGATGCCATGCCGAAGCCGTGGGAATCCATGCCTTCTTTGGCGGCCTGAATAAGCGCGGGGTGATTCGCCAGACCGAGATAGTTGTTGGCGCAGAAGTTAATCACCGGGGGACTATTAGCGACATGGATCTCAGCCTGCTGCGCCGACGTGATGGTACGTTCTTGTTTGAACAATCCATCGCTACGTGTTGTCTCAAGCTGTTGACGGATTTGCGAATAAAACTGACTGGACATGATTCTGCTCCTCAGATAGCAAAATTTTGGAACATATTACTGATCAGTACGCATCGTGCCGATATTTCCGCCAGAGAAATCTTCGTTTTGCAGCATAGTTCACGCGATGGATGCAAATTGTGCAGCGGTTACGGAGTCATCTGGCTGCCTGCCGCGGGCTGAAATGTTATGATGTTAGGTATTCGTGCGTGAAACCTCCTGTTTCACCCCAACTGTTTAAAGGCAAAGCATATGATTATCGTAACCGGTGGCGCTGGCATGATTGGCAGCAACATTGTTAAAGCGCTGAACGATCGTGGTCTTACCGATATTCTGGTGGTGGATAATCTGAAAGATGGCACCAAATTCGTGAACCTCGCAGATCTTGATATCGCGGATTACATGGACAAAGAAGAGTTCCTCTCTTACATCATGTCCGGCGAAGATCTGGGTCCAATCGAAGCGGTGTTCCACGAAGGTGCCTGCTCGGCGACCACAGAGTGGGATGGCAAGTACATGATGGATAACAACTATCAGTACTCGAAAGACTTGCTGCATTTCTGCCTGGAACGCGAAATCCCTTTCCTTTACGCCTCTTCAGCGGCCACTTACGGTGGCCGCAATGAAAACTTCATTGAAGAGCGCCAGTACGAGCAGCCGCTGAACGTCTATGGCTACTCAAAAATGCTGTTCGACCACTACGTGCGTCAGATTCTGCCGGAAGCCGATTCTCCAGTATGTGGCTTCCGCTATTTCAACGTTTACGGCCCACGCGAAGGTCACAAAGGCGGTATGGCGAGCGTGGCATTCCACCTCAACACGCAGATCAGCAACGGTGAAAATCCAAAGCTGTTTGAAGGTAGCGACGACTTCCGCCGCGATTTCATCCATGTTGACGATGTCGTTGCAGTAAACCTGTGGTGCTGGGAAAACGGGGTATCTGGCATCTACAACTGTGGTACTGGCCGTGCGGAATCCTTCCAGGAAGTCGCCGATGCAGTACTGAAGTTCCATCAGCAAGGGCAGATTGAATACATCCCATTCCCTGAGAAACTGAAAGGCCGCTATCAGGCATTCACTCAAGCGGACCTGACCAATCTGCGCGCAGCGGGTTATGACAAGCCATTTAAAACCGTTGCTCAGGGCGTGGGTGAATACATGACCTGGCTCAATCGCAAAGCATAAGGATACCGGCACCAGCGATGAAAATTCTGGTCATTGGCCCTTCCTGGGTCGGCGATATGATGATGTCGCAAAGTCTCTATCGCACGCTCAAGGCTGAGCACCCGGATGCGGTCATTGATGTGATGGCGCCGGCCTGGTGCCGGCCACTGCTGTCACGGATGCCGGAAGTCAATCAGACGCTGGCGATGCCATTGGGCCATGGCGCTTTGGCACTGGGTGAAAGGCGGCGTTTGGGCAAATCCCTTCAGGTCAGCAATTATGACCGTGCTTATGTGCTGCCAAATTCGTTCAAATCAGCGCTGGTGCCGTTCTTTGCAGGTATTAAGCGCCGTGTCGGCTGGCGTGGTGAGATGCGCTATGGCGTGTTGAACGATGTGCGTGTGCTGGATAAAGCCGCGTTTCCGCTGATGGTGGAGCGCTATGTTGCACTGGGCTACGACAAACCCATCGCCTCCGCACAACAGTTGCCGCAGCCCTTACTGTGGCCGCAGTTGCGTGTCGATGAAGATGAAAAGCGCATGACAGCAGCGCAATTTTCTTTGTCGTCCGATCGTCCTGCTATAGGGTTCTGCCCTGGCGCTGAATTTGGCCCAGCCAAGCGCTGGCCGCACTACCATTACGCGGCGCTTGCCGAGCAACTGATTGCCGAAGGGTACCAGGTGGTGTTGTTCGGTTCCGCAAAAGATCGCGAAACCGGTGACACTATTGT
Organism: Pantoea sp. USMM079; assembly: GCF_037153115.1. NCBI lineage: Bacteria > Pseudomonadati > Pseudomonadota > Gammaproteobacteria > Enterobacterales > Erwiniaceae > Pantoea > Pantoea sp. USMM079. The sequence continues at coordinate 59,719 of NZ_JBBCKX010000012.1, read as the reverse complement.
TCAGACGTTATCGGAATCAGCACGAGCGCACTGCAAAAATCTGGCCGGCGATACGCAATTAGAACAAGCGGTTATCTTAATTGCACATTGCGCGGCTATCGTCAGTAATGATTCCGGGTTGATGCACATTGCCGCCGCACTGAATCGTCCTTTGGTCGCCTTATATGGCCCAAGTAGCCCGGATTTCACTCCGCCGCTCTCTCATCAGGCACGCGTAATTCGTTTGATCTCTGGCTATCACAAAGTACGTAAAGGTGATGCCGAAGAGGGTTATCACCAAAGTCTCATTGATATTCAGCCTGCTCGAGTTCATCAGGAACTTAGCACGCTGCTGCATCCGGTGCAGGAGTAGCCATGCACGTTTTGATTGTAAAAACCTCCTCAATGGGGGACGTGCTGCACACGTTACCGGCGCTCACTGATGCGATGCAGGCCATTCCTGGCATCCGTTTTGACTGGGTCGTCGAAGAAAATTTTGCACAGATCCCCAGCTGGCATCCGGCAGTAGATAAAGTGCTGCCGGTGGCGATTCGTCGCTGGCGTAAACATTGGTTTGGTAGCCAGCAGCGTGAAGAGCGCGTTCTGTTTAAGCGAGACCTGCAATCGCGCCAGTATGATGTGGTGATTGATGCCCAGGGGTTGATCAAAAGCGCCGCGCTGGTGACGCGACTGGCTAAAGGCGTAAAGCATGGGCAAGACAGCCGCAGCGCGCGGGAACCCTTTGCCAGCTGGTGGTATGACAAACGCCATGAAATCAACAAACAGCAGCATGCGGTAGAACGCACGCGCGAACTGTTTGCTAAAAGCCTGGGTTATGAGAAACCGGACACTCAGGGGGATTATGCGATTGCCGGTCATTTCCTCTCCGCGTTGCCCGAGGATGCGCATCAATATTTAGTGTTTCTACACGCCACCACCCGTGATAACAAGCATTGGCCTGAATCACACTGGCGCGAACTGATTGAATTGGTACAGCCGACGGGTCTGCGGGTGAAACTGCCGTGGGGTGCTGAACATGAGCATCAACGTGCATTAAGAATGGCGGAAGGTTTTGACCATGTTGAGGTGCTGCCAAAATTAGCGCTGGAGCAAGTGGCACAGCAATTGGCGGGGGCACGCGCTGTCGTTTCGGTCGACACGGGTTTGAGTCACCTGACCGCCGCGCTGGACCGCCCGAATATTACGCTGTTTGGTCCAACCGATCCGGGGCTGATTGGGGGGTACGGTAGGAATCAACATGAGTTGAAGGCAGAAAATAACAATTTAGAATTTTTAAGCGCTTTAAATATCTATAAGAAGCTCTCGATATTACTCGTGGACAACACGCTATGAATTACGTCATCATATATATTTTACTACTTCCCTTAAAAGGGATAATGCGTTTATTTTATCGCCCAACGGGGCGTAGCCTGGTAATTCAAACGGCTAAAATTGGCGATTTTATCAATATCACACCTATGCTTCGTGCACTCATAAAATCCGACGTGCTGATTAGTAAGACGGTAAAACCATTAGCTGAACATGACGAAACCATATCTAAAATTTTTTTAATTGAAGAAGCCAAACGTAACTTAGTAACGAAAATTAATTTAGCTTTTTCTATAATGAATCGTTACGACAATATTTACCTGGTACAACCAAATAGCACCAATCTCTTTTTTTCCGCATTATGCAACGCGCCAAATAAGCAGTTTTTACGGACTTATGTGCTAAAACCCTACCATGCTATCTTCTATCGTACTGCCAAAGGGATTGTGGAGCATAGAAAACAAGATTTAACCATCGATAGTTACCTTAAACTCATTAATCGTGAATATAGTCACACTGATTTCCCTAAGCATGCGACCTCTCCGCTTTTTGAGCCTATTACACCCCCCGTTGCGCTGTTATCAGTTCATCAAAGTTTAAGGATAGGCATCAGCATCTCAGCGGGTAATCGCGCAAAAACGATACCTGCAGCCGTGTGGAATACGCTTATGGAAGCAATGGCTGATTTACCCTGCACATGGTATGTGTTTGGTCCTCCGTCCGAGCAACCCTATCTGGACGAGCTGCTAACTCTAACTGGAAATAATGGAAACATTGTTAATTTAATAGGACATTTAACCCTTGAAGAGGTCCCATGGGCCATTGAAAAAATGGATATTTACATTGCGTCTGACTCGGGTAATGTCTACATTGCGGATGCGCAAAATGTACCAGTTGTAGTACTTTATGGACCCTGTAATGTTCAGGAACAACGGCCGACAAATAAAGTATTACTCATTGGCCCCAATAATATTCCAGCAACCAGCTTTATCTTTTCAGCACCTTATACATTCAATTACTCTGCAGATGAACTTTTTAAGCTTGATGATAAAAAAATTCAGTCTATTAAGTCTTTCATACTTGGAATATGGAATTCAAAAATAAAATGACTCCTTCCTACCTGGCTAATCCAATTAATAAAAGTGAACTGATAGACTGTACATTCATTGAAAAAAATGGCACTCCCTATCATGTCGCCTTTGCTATCAATCAGGCTTACACCCGAGGGATGGGGATTTCCCTTTTTTCACTGCTTAAACATCATCCAGAGCAGTCATTTCACGTCCATATTTTTACCACAAGCATATCCGAGCAGGACAAAAATCGACTAAAAGTTTTGGCCGAACGCTATCCAGTCGCTATTTCTGTGCACCTTTTCGATGAAACCTGGATGGACGATTTACCCACCATAGGCCGTTATTCTAAGAGTATTTATTTCCGACTCATCATTCCAGCCGTGGTGAAAAATCACTGTGACAGAGTACTTTACATTGACGCAGATACACTGGTCACTGGCGATCTTACAGACCTTTTCACGCTGGATTTTTTAGGCAAGACTGTTGGTGTATGTAACGACACGAAACGGGCAAGACAGATACAATGTGCGGCATTGAAGTTGACGAGTGGTAATTATTTCAACTCTGGATTATTAATGATTAATATTCCGCAATGGAATTCTCACCATATTACCGAGCGTGTTTGCGACCTATTGACCAGCGAAGGTTCCTCTTTTCGATTCCCTGATCAGGATGCGCTCAATGTCCTGTTGGAAAATGAGACATATCTTCTACCAAAAAAGTACAACTATATTTATGATATTATATCTCATAAAGTATGGCATGAAACCAAATTACCTGAAGATACTGTAATGGTTCATTTCACCGGAAAATGTAAGCCTTGGCATAACTGGGCTGGAGGGGATATATCAGAATTATATGATTGTTATAACGCTCAATCCCCTTGGTCATCACAAGCCTATGAACAGCCGGGAAATTATAAAGATATTAAACGCCTGTCTCGTATACATTGGTATAAAGGAAATTATCTTCAATTCCTGGAATGCTCTGCAAAGTATATCAAGATGAAGTTTTTCAAGTGAGGATGTTATGCGATTACTATTAAGTTTTGAAAGTATGAAAAATAAAAAAAACCTTGGAAATGTTATTTTCTTCCTCATGCTTATTTCAATGTCTTTTTTCCTCGCTTCTGGAGAAATATCACGCAACGCATTCTACATACTGACTTACATTGCAGTGATTACCTTTATATGGTTAGTTGTAAAACAAGACAAAAAGGTATATTTCTATTTAGTGCCCACTCTCTTTCTGGCCTTAGGGCTTTCAAAGTGGATTTGGGCATTTGTAACAGTGAACCATCATTTACCCCTAATAGCAGAACATTATGAGATTAGCGGTAAAAGAATGATTTTAGGTTCTTTTTTACTTTATATTATCCACCGAATGAGCGCAGATTGGGAAATATCTCCCTTACTGGTTAAGTATGGAACCCTCTTACTCTGCGTAATGCTGATAGTCGTTACCATAATTAATGTTAACATTGCTTTAGCAACCCATGATCGCCCGAAAATCAATTCTGACGCAGCCACATCGGGCGCTTATATGTTTACACTTTTAGCATTGGTTACGCTATGGTCAATTCGCCATGTATTTAAGCGCCATTATATTTTACCGATAACGATTATCTCAGCCATCTCATTTATTCTTTTGGCCGCATCGGGAACTCGCTCCGCCATTATCCTCTTTACGATCTTTTGCGCCGCCGGCGTTATTTATTATGTCTCCCATTCGAGTTGGAAAATGAGAATTTCGGCCCTTACTTTACTCTTTCTGATAATATTTACTGGGATTTTCTTTGCCGGGAAGTATTCCAGTGAACTACTATCACGCGTAGATTCAGTTAAAACTGAAGTCACGGAATATCAGAATGGTAATCCTAGCACGTCGATTGGGGGGCGAATTGGGATGTGGCAATCGGGTATCTGGGCTTTTGCTCAGCATCCATGGGGACAATCAGCAGATAGCCGCAATGATGAGGCAAAAATCTGGATAGAAAAAAACCAACCTAGCAATAAGATTGCTCTTTGGCATATTCAGTTCCACACCCACAATGATTTGGTTGAAAGCTTTTCACTCCAGGGAATTATAGGTGGAGCTATCATGTTTGCCTTGTTTACAAGTCTGCTTTTTGCCCCCTTTACTGGAAGTGAAAAGCGTTATGAATTGCTGTTGTTAGCCATACCCGTCGTCTATTTCAGCATGGGTGATTCACAGTTTTATAATCGGGAATCACCTTATTTCATTATGCTTCTATGGGGATATTTTTTCATAATGAGACATGCTAAAACTACATTTATTCTTAACAAAAAAAGCCGTTAGTTTATGACAAAGAATATTGCACCTTTGCTATCCGTAATCACACCTATGTATAACGCGGGTGAGATGTTTCATAACTTTATGGAATCTCTTCTAGCGCAAACACTAAAATCATTGGAAATCATCATCGTTGATGATGGCTCGACCGATGGGTCCGGTCAATCTGCTGACGCTTATGAGCAACAGTATCCTCATGTACATGTCATTCATCAAACAAACGGCGGCGTATCTTTAGCACGTAATGCTGGATTGGATGTTGCTCGTGGTAAATATGTCACGTTCCCGGATTCAGATGACACAATGTCTCCGGAAATGTATCAAATACTTGTTGAAATGGCCGAACAGGAAAATCTGGATGCTGTCCAATGCAATGCTGAGTGGTTTTTTAAAACTAGTAAGACAGTTAAGCCTCTTATCCCATTAAATCGTTTAAGAAGCACTAAAATATTAAACGGTCCCCAATGGCTAAATAAAGCGCTGCAGACGCATCGATACATGCATGTGGTATGGCTGGGTATTTATCGCCGTGAACTGATTGAACAAAACAATCTCACTTTCGAACCGGGGTTACATCATCAGGATATTCCCTGGACTACTGAGTTCATGTTCAACGCCAAACGCGTACGCTACACCGATCAAATGCTCTACCGCTATTATCTGCACGATGCCTCCATCAGTAACCGCAAACGCATCGGTCAACGGAATGTGGAGTATCAACGCCATTACCTGAAAATCGCGCAGATGCTTGAAGAGATCAATGCACGTTACCGCGATAAAGTTAAAATCTATCCCGCATTCCATTATCAAATCACGCATGAAGCCCTCAGCGTCTGCCATTCCATTCGCCGTGAACCGGAAGAGAGCGCACGGCAGGCGATGATTGCGGATCTGTTTGCCACGCAAACCCACAAAAGGATGCTGCGTAATGCACGCGGCGCTCGGCAGTGGTATCAACTACTGTTATGGCTGAGTCGGATTTATCGCTGGCGTAACAAATAAGCGTCGCGGCTGGCTTTCGCCCTATAGGGGTTTGCCCTACAATCAGCTCACTGAAATTTGAGATCATTTGAGTATGGCAAGCCCGATTCCAGCCCCATTTGCACCGAAAAACATTCTGCTGATCAAGCTGCGCCATCACGGCGATATGCTGCTGACCACGCCCGTTATCAATGCGCTGCGCCAGCGCTATCCGCAGGCCAACATTGACGTCCTATTGTACAAAGAGACGCGGCCGATGCTGGAAGCGCACCCCGCTATTCGCCAGTTGCACATCATTGACCGCAACTGGAAAAAAGAGGGCGGCTGGCAGAAGTTCCGCCACGAGATGGCGCTGCTTTCAGCTGTACGTGCCTGCCATTATGACGTGGTCATTAACCTCGCCGATCAATGGCGTAGCGCCATTATCACGCGTTTTTCTGCGGCTCCGGTGCGTATTGGTTTTGCCTACGCCAAGCGTGATCACGCCCTGTGGCGTTGGTGCCATAACTATCTGGTTTCGACAAAAAAACATAATCAATTGCACACCGTCGAGCAGAATATGGCGGCGCTTGAACCGCTAGGTATCAGCGCAGAAGGTGCAAAAGCCTCAATGCACTTTAGTGCGGCAGATAAACAGAAAGTGCAGGATGCATTGGATCAGCAAAAAGTCAGCGGGCCGTTTATCGTGCTGCAGCCAACATCACGTTGGGTGTTCAAATGCTGGGACGATGAGAAAGTCGCGCAGTTGATTGACACGCTCGCCGCCGATGGCCATACCATCGTGCTGACTGCCGCACCTGACAAGCATGAGCAAGCGATGATCGCTCACATTCAGTCGCTGTGTCATAGCCAGAATGTGGTTTCACTCGCCGGGCAGTTCTCTTTACCACAATTGGCAGCCTTGATTGATGCCGCACAACTGTTTATTGGGGTGGATTCTGCCCCCATGCACATGGCCGCCGCACTCAACACGCCCTGTCTCGCGCTGTTTGGCCCCACCAAACTGCAACACTGGCGTCCGTGGGGTGAAAACAATCGCGTGATCTGGGCCGGTGATTATGCACCGCTGCCTTCGCCAGACGACATCGATACCAAAACAGAACAGCGCTATCTCTCAGCCATTCCGGTGGATGATGTGGTGGCCGCCGCGAGGAGTTTTTTGCATGACTAAGTTACGCCTGGCGATTGTCCGGCAGAAATATCGTCCGGATGGCGGTGCCGAACGTTTCATCTCGCGGGCGCTGGAAGCACTGGACAGCGAGCAGCTCGATCTGAATATCATCACACGCAGCTGGCAGGGCACACCCAATCCAGCCTGGCATCTGCACATCTGCAATCCCGCCAAATTTGGACGCGTATCGCGCGAACGCGGTTTTGCCCACGCGGCACGTGCATGTTGGGAACGTGAGAATTTCGATATCGTGCAGAGCCACGAACGCATTGCGGGCTGCGATATCTTCCGCGCCGGTGATGGCGTCCATCGCGTGTGGCTGGAACAACGTGCGCGTATCGTCTCACCCTGGCAGCGCTTGAGCGCCAGCCTGAGTCCTTATCATCGCTATGTTTTGCAGGCTGAAGCAGAGATGTTCAATGCAGCATCTTTAAAAGCAGTGATCTGTAATTCTGAGATGGTTAAGCAAAATATTTTGCGTCATTTCACGCTAGATGCCAGCAAGATTCACGTGATTCATAACGCCATCGACAGCCAACGTTTCCAGCCAGCAACTGAAGCTCAGCGCCATGACATGCGCGAACAATTAAAACTGCCGCAAGACGCCACGGTGATGATTTATGTGGGTTCCGGTTTTGAGCGCAAAGGTTTGAAAGCCGCCATTGAAGCGCTCGCCGACAGCGACCGTTATCTGGTTGTGGTTGGCCAGGACAAACAACTTTCACGCTATCAGCAGCTGGCTAACCAGCTTAATTGCCTTGATCGCTTGCGCTTTGTTGGCGTGCAGCAGGATGTGCAGCCCTATTATCACGCCGCTGACGCCTTACTGTTGCCCACGCTTTATGATCCTTTTCCGAATGTGGTGCTTGAAGCGATGGCCTGCGGTTTGGCCGTGATTACCAGCACCGGCTGTGGCGGCGCAGAATTTATTCAAGCCGGCCAGGAAGGCTTCGTTTGTGATGCATTGGATATCAAGGCATTAAATGACGCCATTGTCGCCACACCTGCACTTTCGCAGAATTCTGCCATGGGAGAAGCCGCACGCCGCAGAATCGAACCTTTTGGTCCACAGCGGCTGGCGCAGTCCCTGACTTCACTCTATCAGCAGGTGCTGAAGTCCAGCTGACGAAGTGGTATGAGCAGGCGGTCAGTTTCTGATAACATGCCGCCTTTCATGTGTTTTTTGACGCGAATCTGTCGTAACGATAACTATGACAACTCTATACACAGCCCTGCTCTATTTAATACAGCCACTGATCTGGCTGCGCCTGTGGCTGCGCGGTCGAAAAGCACCTGCCTATCGTAAACGCTGGGCGGAACGCTACGGCTACTGTGTGGGCAAAGTTGAACCGCACGGCATTGTGCTGCATTCGGTTTCTGTGGGTGAAACACTGGCCGCCGTGCCGCTGGTACGCGCATTGCGCCATCGCTATCCTACTCTGCCGATCACCGTGACTACCATGACGCCAACCGGTTCCGAACGCGCTCAGTCCGCGTTTGGTAAAGATGTGCATCATGTCTATCTGCCCTATGATTTGCCCGGTTCGATTAACCGTTTCCTTGATACCGTTGAACCTCGTCTGGTGATCATCATGGAGACCGAGTTGTGGCCGAACATCATCCGTATTCTGCACCAGCGCCAAATTCCGCTGGTCATTGCCAATGCCCGTCTGTCAGAGCGCTCGGCCAAAGGCTATAAAAAGCTCGGTGGCTTTATGCGCGATTTGCTGCAGCGTATTACGCTGATTGCGGCGCAGAACAACGAGGATGCTGAGCGTTTCCTGAGCCTGGGCCTCAAGCGTACGCATCTCGCCGTCACTGGTAGCCTGAAGTTTGATATCTCCGTGACGCCAGAGTTGGCGGCCCGTGCGGTCACGTTGCGCCGTCAATGGGCATCGCGCCGCCCGGTGTGGATCGCGACCAGCACGCACGAAGGCGAAGAGACCATCATCCTCGATGCGCATCGTCGTCTGCTGCAACAGTTCCCCGATCTGATGCTGATTCTGGTGCCACGCCATCCTGAACGTTTCAAAGATGCCTGCGAGCTGACGCAAAAGCGCGGTTTCAGTTTCACTCTGCGCAGCAGCGGTGAAATTCCGTCTGGTGCAACGCAGGTGGTGATTGGCGACACCATGGGTGAATTGATGCTGCTTTACGGCATTGCGGATATCGCCTTTGTCGGCGGCAGTCTGGTAGAACGCGGTGGTCATAATCCGCTGGAACCCGCTGCGCATGCCATTCCGGTGCTGATGGGTCCGCATATATGGAACTTCAAAGATATCTGCGCCAAATTGCAGCAGGCTGAAGGCCTGATCACCGTCACGGACGTGGTTTCGCTGGAGAAACAGGTGGCCAACCTGCTGCAGGATGATGATTACCGCCGCTATTACGGCCGCCACGCAGTCGAAGTGCTGCATCAAAATCAGGGCGCATTGCAGCGTCTGCTACAGTTACTCGAACCACATTTGCCGCCACGAGCTCATTAACGCATGCCACAACGCCAACGTCTTTCCGTGGTGATGATCGCCAAAAACGAAGCTGAATTGCTGCCGGAGGCGCTGGCCTCAGTGAGCTGGGCAGATGAGATTGTGCTGCTGGATTCAGGCAGCCAGGATAACACCGTAGCAGTGGCCCGCGCGCACGGCGCGCAGGTGCATCAGGCTGAAGGCTGGGCGGGCTTCGGCAAGCAGCGCCAGCGTGCACAAGCCCATGCAAGCGGCGATATGATTCTGATGCTGGATGCCGATGAGCGTGTCACGCCCGAGTTACGCCGCGCGATTGAAAACGTACTGGAGCAACCACCCTCTGATACTGTTTATTGCCTGGGACGCAGCAATTTGTTCCTTGGCCGCTTTATGCGCCACAGCGGCTGGTATCCGGATCGCGTGATGCGCCTCTATCCTCGCGTACTCAATTACAATGACAATCTGGTGCACGAATCGCTGGAAACTCAGGGCGCACCGGTGGTGACGTTACCAGGCGATCTCCAGCATCTCACCTGCCGCGATTTGATTGCTTTCCAACGTAAACAGATGAATTATGCCGAAGCCTGGGCGCAAGAACGTTTTCAGCGAGGCAAGCGTTGTGGCATCTTCTCGATTTTCAGCCACACGTTAGGCGCATTCCTTAAGACGTTGCTGCTGCGCGCCGGATTCCTCGACGGCAAGCAGGGCTGGATTCTGGCCGTCGTCAACGCGCAATACACCTTTAACAAATACTCAGCGCTCTGGGCGCTGCATCACACCTCAACACAAGGTCGCGTATGAGCACCAAAGCGATTTATCCCGGCACGTTCGATCCCATCACGTTGGGCCATGTGGATATTGTGACGCGCGCGGCGCAGATGTTTGATCGCATCGTGGTTGCTATTGCCGCCAGCCCCAGCAAAAAGCCGCTGTTTACACTCGATGAGCGCGTGGATTTGGCACGGCAGGCAACTCAGCACTTAGCCAATGTTGAGGTACTGGGTTTTAGCGATTTGATGGCGAACTTCGCCAAAGCGCAAAATGCCAATGTGCTGGTGCGAGGACTGCGTGCGGTGTCAGATTTCGAATATGAACTGCAGCTGGCACAGATGAACCGTCATTTGCTACCTACACTGGAGAGCGTGTTTCTGATGCCGTCCGAAGGGTTCTCGTTTGTATCATCATCGCTGGTGAAGGAAGTGGCGCGTCATAAAGGTGATGTGCAGGCATTTCTGCCTGCCGTGGTGCATCAGGCATTGCTGACAAAACTGGCGCAGCCCTGATTAATGCTGGCAGCGAGGGCACCAGAAGGTGCTGCGCTGGCCATGTTTGCCGCTGACGATTGGCGTACCGCAGGCTCGGCAGGGTTCGCCCGCCCGACCGTACACCTGCAATTCCTGGGCAAAGTAGCCAGGCTTTCCATCGGTTTGCAGGAAATCACGTAGCGTGGTACCGCCCTGCTCAATCGAACGCAGCAAGACGGCCTTGATTGTCGCCACCATCAACTCCGCTTCATCACGACTCAAACTCATCGCCGAACGATCGGGTAAGATCCCGGCGGTAAACAGTGATTCACTGGCATAAATGTTGCCCACGCCAACCACCACTTTGTTATCCATCAGCCACTGTTTAATGACCGTGCGCTTTCCACGTGACTTCTCAAACAGATAAGCACCATCGAATTCGCTGCTGAGCGGTTCAGGACCGAGATGTGCCAGTACGCTGCTGCCTTCAAGCTCAGAGGCCCACAGCCATGCACCAAAGCGACGTGGGTCGGTGTAACGCAGTACCTTGCCGTTACTCATCACCAAATCGACGTGGTCGTGCTTAGCCGCGGGTTGCTCACCCGGTAACATGCGTAAACTGCCAGACATGCCGAGGTGAATGATGATCCAGCCGTGGGGTAATTCCAGCAGCAGGTATTTTGCGCGCCGTTGCACGCTCAACACTGGTTGGTCGCTCAGCGCATGAATTTCGTGCGAGACCGGCCAGCGCAGGCGTGAATTACGCACAATCGCATGCAAAATCGTTGCGCCCACCATATGTGGTTCAATACCACGTCGGCTGGTTTCTACCTCTGGTAATTCAGGCATGTCATCTCCTCAACAAATCGCAGAAACAAAAAACCCGGCCGAAGCCGGGTTTTTCGCAAGAACACCAAAATTACTTAATTTTGGCTTCTTTGTAGATCACGTGCTGACGTACAACCGGATCGAACTTTTTCAGTTCCAGTTTCTCTGGTTTAGTACGTTTGTTCTTCGTGGTGGTATAGAAGTGACCTGTACCAGCAGAGGAAACCAGCTTGATCTTCTCACGAATACCTTTAGCCATGATTCAATTCCTTAGTACTTAGTACTTCTCACCACGGGCGCGGATTTCGGTCAGAACCGTATCAATGCCCTTTTTATCAATAACACGCATACCTTTAGCAGATACACGCAGAGTAACGAAGCGCTTTTCGCTCTCAACCCAGAAACGGTGAGAGTGCAGGTTCGGCAGGAAACGGCGTTTCGTCGCGTTCATTGCGTGGGAACGGTTGTTACCCGTTACCGGACGCTTTCCAGTTACCTGGCAGACTCGTGACATTTCTATTCTCCAAAAATCAAATCAGCTCGAGCTTTAAAAACTAGGTTTTGGCCGCCTCGTCAGGCCTTAGCCCGCCCAAGCGAGTTCCATGTGAACCCGCTAAGCTGGCCCAAACGCCAAACCCGAGATTCTCAAAGGTGGCGTAGTATACGCCGCTCAGCCCAAGTGCTCAAGTCCCGAACAAATAAAGATCCCGATGGATCGCGCGAAAATGCATCATTTCTGCGCAATCGGATGGTTATTTTACAGCCAACCGCGCTCAGCGAAGGAGGTATACTCGCCGTGACCGATCACCAAATGATCAAGTAAGCGAATATTCAGCAGCGAGCAAGCCTGTCCGACTTTACCGGTAATATCACGATCGGCGCGACTGGGCTCGGCTATGCCGGAAGGATGATTATGCGCCAAAATCACGGCGGCCGCGTTGAGTTTTAACGCTTCGCGCACAATTTCACGTGGATGCACTTCGACACTGGCAATACTGCCGGTAAACATCTTTTGCGCCTGCAAAACCCGATGCTGATTATCCAGGAATAGCGCCATAAAAACCTCTCGCTCCTGATGCGCCAGCACGCTTTGCAGGTAATGCCGTGTCACCTGCGGATTCTCCATCACATTTTCTCGTGCCAGTTGGCTGGCGAAAAAACGTCTCCCCAGTTCAGCAATCGCATGCAACTGGGTAATCTTGGCCGTACCTACACCTTTAATCACACTCAGTTCTGTTTCATTAGCGGTCATGATGCGATACAGCGAGCCAAACTCATTAAGCATTTGTCGCGCCAGCGCCATTACCGGAATACCGTGGCTGCCAGTGCGCAAAAAAATCGCTAACAGTTCTGCATCGCTCAATGATTCTGCGCCTGTGATGGCCAGTTTTTCTCGTGGGGCCAGTTCCGTCATGACATTCTCCTTCCTGGGTCAGGGCGATTGTGCGTATTTGCCAGGAGGCATACCAGCAAGCCGGTCGCGATTTCAGAGCCATCTCGCAAAGGGCGCAGGCCGTGAAAAGGCGGTCGCTGGATTTTGTGATAAAGTTGCCTGAATCTGCCGCATCACAGCGGCAATCCGTTTTGAGTTGAGGCAAAGAACATGACGGGATTAGCCGGAAAAAAAATTCTGCTCGGCGTCAGCGGCGGTATTGCTGCTTATAAAACACCCGAGTTGGTTCGTCGTCTGCGTGATCGTGGCGCAGAGGTGCGTGTCATGATGACTGATGCAGCGAAAGCCTTTATCACTCCGCTCAGCTTACAAGCCGTTTCCGGATATCCGGTGCTGGATGATTTACTCGACCCTGCCGCTGAAGCCGCTATGGGCCATATCGAGCTGGCGAAATGGGCTGATCTGATTGTACTGGCCCCCGCGACCGCCGATTTGATTGCACGCATCACGGCAGGGATGGCTAACGATTTGGTGACCACCGCCTGCCTCGCCAGCGCAGCACCTCTGGCGATCGTGCCGGCCATGAATCAGCAGATGTACCGTGCGTCTATCACCCAGGAGAATCTTCAGCGTCTGGATCAGCGAGGCGTTCTGATTTGGGGGCCGGACAGCGGCAGCCAGGCCTGCGGCGATGTAGGTCCCGGCCGCATGCTTGATCCGCTGGCAATTGTCGCTCATGCGCTGGAGTGGGCCGCGCCCGTCAACGATCTGCAACATCTCAACATTATGATCACCGCCGGCCCAACCCGTGAGGCGCTGGACCCGGTTCGTTACATTAGCAATCACAGCTCCGGTAAAATGGGATTCGCCATTGCCGCCGCCGCCGCAAAACGTGGCGCAACGGTGACACTGGTGGCGGGCCCGGTCACACTGCCTACGCCCGCTGGCGTCACGCGCGTTGATGTGGGGAGTGCACTGGAAATGGAAGCGACGGTGATGGCGCAAATCAGCCAACAACATATTTTCATTGCCAGCGCTGCCGTGGCAGACTACCGGGCGGCAAACATTGCCGCAGAGAAAATCAAAAAACAGGGTGGCGATGATAACGTCACGCTGCAGTTGGTGAAGAACCCGGATATTGTCGCAGGCGTAGCGGCATTACAGAAACATCGCCCTTATGTGGTGGGATTTGCTGCCGAAACCCAGAATGTGGAAGAATACGCGCGGCAAAAACGGGTGCGAAAAAATCTGGACCTAATCTGCGCGAACGATGTGGCGCAGGCAGGACAGGGATTCAATAGCGACACCAATGCTCTTCACCTTTTTTGGCAGGAAGGAGAGAAAGTCTTACCGCTCAGTGATAAGACGCTCCTTGGCCAACAATTAATAGACGAGATTGTCAGCCGTTATGATGAAAAAAATCGACGTTAAAATTCTGGATGCGCGCGTGGGTAACGAATTCCCACTGCCAACTTATGCCACCTCGGGTTCTGCGGGTCTCGATCTGCGTGCTTGCCTTGATGGTGCACTGGAGATCTCCCCAGGCATGACCACGCTGGTGCCAACTGGTCTGGCGATTCACATTGCTGACCCTACGCTGGCCGCTGTGATTTTGCCCCGCTCAGGTCTGGGCCATAAGCATGGAATCGTGCTGGGCAACCTGGTGGGCTTAATCGACTCCGATTATCAGGGCCAACTGATGGTCTCCGTCTGGAACCGTGGTCAGGATAGCTTTACGCTGCAGCCTGGCGACCGTTTGGCACAACTGGTCTTTGTTCCGGTGGTACAAGCCGAATTCAACCTGGTGGAAGATTTTGACACCAGCGATCGCGGCGCCGGCGGTTTTGGCCACTCTGGTCGTCAGTAACACGCGACACTTTTCGCAAGCCATCTTTTTATCTCTCGTCGCTACGGGCCAAACTGCTTGTGGCTGACGAGGCAGTATTGCCTGTTTTTGGTGAATTTCAGGGGTCTTGAAGGTCATGGCAGAAAAAAAAGCCGCGAAACGGAATCGTCGCGAAGAGATTTTGCAGGCGCTAGCGCAAATGCTGGAGTCGGGCGATGGCAGTCAGCGAATCACCACCGCCAAGCTGGCAGCCAATGTAGGCGTTTCGGAAGCGGCACTCTACCGCCACTTCCCGAGCAAAACGCGTATGTTCGACAGCCTGATCGAGTTTATTGAAGACAGTCTGATTACCCGCATCAATCTAATCCTGAAAGATGAGAAAGAAACACTCGCACGACTGCGTTTAATCGTGCAGCTGATTCTGGGATTTGGTGAGCGTAATCCGGGGCTGACACGCATTTTGACTGGCCACGCGCTTATGTTTGAACAGGATCGCCTGCAAGGGCGTATCAATCAGTTGTTCGAACGCATTGAGGTGCAGCTGCGTCAGGTGATGCGAGAAAAGAAAATGCGTGATGGGGAAGGCTTCCAGACTGATGAAACGCTGCTGGCGAGCCAGTTGCTGGCGTTCTGCGAAGGGTTGCTTTCCCGCTATGTGCGATCTGAATTCCGCTATCGTCCAACCACTGATTTTGACAGCCGCTGGCCACTGATTGCGGCACAGTTAGTGTAGCGATTCATCAGGCGCGCCCATGATTGGGCGCGCGATAAAATACCTTGGTCCATCATCCGGTCGCCAGCGATGGCGGCCGTGATAAAGCCGCGGTGTTAAATACCGTACTCTTTACGATACGCCCGCACTTTCGCCAGATGGTCTGCCATTTCAGGCTTCTCTTCCAGATAATCAATCAGTTCCGCGAGCGTAATGATCGCCGTGACCTTGCACTGATAGTCACGTTCCACTTCCTGAATGGCGGAGATATCACCACGGCCGCGCTCCTGGCGATCCAGCGAAATCATGACGCCCGCCAATGTGGCATTGTGCGCGCTGATGATGTCCATCGATTCACGAATAGCGGTACCCGCGGTGATCACATCATCCACCAGCATCACTTTACCCTGCAGCGGGCTACCGACCAGCAAGCCGCCTTCACCGTGATCTTTGGCTTCTTTACGATTGAAGCAGTAAGGCACATCGCGATCATGATGATCGGCCAGTGCGACGGCCGTGGTGGTGGCAATCGGAATCCCTTTGTAGGCCGGGCCAAACAGCAGATCAAAATCAACGCCGCCATCCACCAGCGCCTGCGCATAGAAACGTCCCAGCAGCGCTAAGTCACGGCCGGTATTGAATAAACCGGCATTAAAGAAGTATGGGCTTTTACGACCCGATTTCAGGGTGAACTCACCAAACTTCAGCACCCCTTTGTTCAGGGCGAATTCAATAAACTGACGCTGCCAGGCTTTCATTTCTCACTCCTCAAATAAAGAAAAGGCGACTCTATGGTCGCCTGTTATATCAATTTGTTAGCGCTGCTTTTTGCGCCTGAATCAACTGCTCAATGCCGCCTCGCGCCAGCGCCAGCAGTTGCAGTAATTCCTCATGGCTGAACGGCTCGCCTTCGGCGGTGCCCTGCACTTCAATCATGCGGCCATCTTCAGTCATGACGACGTTCATATCGGTTTCAGCCGCAGAATCTTCCACGTACTCCAGATCGCACAGCGCTTCACCGCCAACGATACCGACCGAAATCGCCGCCACCATGCCTTTTAACGGGCTGGCTTTTAACTTGCCCGCCGCAACCAGTGCATTCAACGCATCGGCTAACGCGACGCATGCACCGGTAATCGATGCAGTACGCGTGCCACCGTCGGCCTGAATCACATCGCAGTCCAGTGTGATGGTGAACTCGCCCAACGCATCCAAATCCACTGCGGCACGCAGCGAGCGAGCAATCAGACGTTGAATCTCCAGCGTACGGCCACCTTGCTTACCTTTGGCCGCTTCGCGCGCCATACGGCTGTGGGTGGAACGCGGCAACATGCCGTATTCCGCAGTGACCCAGCCCTGACCTTTGCCTTTGAGGAAACGTGGCACACCCTCTTCAACGGTGGCGGTGCACAGCACTTTGGTTTCACCGAACTCAACCAGCACGGATCCTTCTGCATGTTTGGTGTAGTGACGAGTGAGGGTGACGGGACGCACTTCAGATGCGTTACGGCCTGCTGGACGCATGGTTTCTCTCCGGCTTACTTAGGTTTGGCTGCGCATTATACGGACTTCGTGCGCGGCTGTCCTGCCTACATGCGGCACTTTTCCCGGATGAAATTTCGCCTCAGCTGTGGCTAAATGCGCCCTTTCCTCTCATAAAAAGACAAATGATGACAGCAATACTCCATTTCCTGCTGGCGCTGGTGGTGATCTTCGCCCTTGCGCTATTGGTCAGTCATGACCGCAAACTGATTCGCCCACGTTTTATTATTCAATTGCTGGTGGTTGAAGCGGCACTGGGTTGGTTCTTCCTGCATTCTGCGGGCGGCCAGTCTGTGGTGACCGCTGTCGGCGGCTTCTTCGAAACCTTATTGACCTTTGCTGCGCAAGGTACCGATTTTGTGTTCGGCAATATGGCGAAACAGGGACTGGCGTTTATTTTCCTCGGCGTGCTCTGTCCGATTGTGTTCATTTCCGCCCTGATCGGCATCTTGCAGCACTGGCGTATTCTGCCGTTGTTGATTCGTCTGGTCGGTACCCTGCTGTCGAAGGTGAACGGGATGGGAAAACTTGAATCATTCAATGCCGTGAGTACGCTGATTCTGGGTCAATCGGAGAACTTCATCGCCTATAAAGGTATCCTCGGCGATATCTCCGCACCGCGCATGTACACCATGGCCGCAACTGCGATGTCGACGGTGTCGCTATCGATTGTCGGTGCTTACATGTCGATGATTGATGCAAAATATGTGGTTGCCGCACTGCTGCTGAATATGTTCAGTACCTTCATTATCCTGTCGATCATCAATCCGACACGCCCGGAAAATGAAGAACGCATTGCACTGGATAAGCTGCACGAAGACCAGAGCTTCTTTGAGATGCTGGGCGAATACATCCTGGCAGGTTTTAAAGTAGCGATGATTATTCTGGCGATGCTGATTGGATTTATCGCCCTGATCGCCGCCATTAACGCTCTGTTTGCCGCGGTATTTGGCTACAGCTTCCAGCAACTGCTTGGCTATGTCTTCTATCCGTTTGCGTGGTTGATTGGCATTCCTTCTGCCGATGCCCTGCAAGCGGCAAGCATCATGGCGACCAAACTGGTGGCCAATGAATTCGTGGCCATGATTGAGCTGAAGAAAGTCGCTGCGGAAATGTCACCGCGCGGTCTCGGCATTCTGTCCGTGTTTTTAGTGTCGTTTGCTAACTTTGCCTCAATTGGCATCGTGGCGGGAGCGATTAAAGGATTGAATGAGCGCCAGGGCAATGTGGTATCGCGCTTTGGCTGGAAGCTGGTTTATGGTTCCACGTTAGTGAGCCTGCTGTCAGCCGCGTTTGCAGGATTGTTCATTTAATCACAGCGGAGCGGCCAGCTAGCCGCTCTATACAGGGCCGCGCCCATCAAAGCGGCCCTGTTCTGCTTTAGAACGCGACACACACCAGCGAATCGACACGCATCACCGACTCCTGATCGAAGCGCTTTTTATAAATGTCGCGCAGCGCATTGATGCTGTCAGAACTTGCACGGTCCGGCTGATGTATCAGCATTAACGCTTTGCTGTTTTCACGCGCCAGCTTTCCACCCTCTCCCAGCCACTGACCTTTACCGTCATACACTGAAAGCCCATCTTTGAATCGTGGCGTGACATCATTATCAACAAATTGCTGCCATTCGCTGCTGCTGATGACGCCGCCTTTCGGCTTGTTCATCCCGAACCAAAGAGTGGTTTGCATCATGATGTCCCCTGAGCCGCACACAGCAACAGGAGCGGTATTCGGTGGGATCTGTTCAGTAGGTGCAGCGGTTGTCTGGCATCCGGCCAGAAAGAAGACGAACGCCAACGGCATCGCCAATTTATTCAGCATCATAGCCTCAGACTGTTTAGGTATCACACAGGACATCATAGGGTGTGAAAGGTGGATACGTCATCCTTTTCACCGAAAGTTGCGCGCGGCGTGAGCTCATTGCGCTTATGCCTATCATGGTTTGGCTGCCATCACTATAATGCGATGAACATTCCTGAAAATGAGTACAAGCTTATGATCCGCAGCATGACCGCTTACGCCCGCCGCGAAGCAAAAGGCCACTGGGGCAGCGCAGCCTGGGAAATCCGTTCGGTAAACCAACGCTATCTGGAAACCTACATCCGTCTACCGGAACAATTTCGTAGCCTGGAGCCGGTGATTCGCGAGCGTATCCGTAATCGTCTGACGCGCGGTAAAATCGAGTGCAACCTGCGCTTTGATGCCGACCCCAGTGCACAAGGTGAGCTGCAACTGAATGAAGCCTTAGCGAAACAGCTGGTGCGCTCCGCCAACTGGGTGAAGATGCAAACCGACGAAGGCGCAATTAATCCACTGGATATTCTGCGCTGGCCTGGCGTGATGTCAGCTCAGGAACAGGATCTGGATGCTATCAATACCGAACTGCTGACCGCACTCGGCGGCGCACTGGATGACTTTATCATTGCTCGTGAAAGCGAAGGCACTGCGCTCAAGACCCTGATTGAGCAGCGTTTAGAAGGCGTGTCGCTGGAAGTCAGCAAAGTGCGTGCGCAGATGCCGGAAGTGGTGAAGTGGCAGCGTGAACGTCTGATCAGCAAACTGGAAGAAGCGGAAGTACAGCTGGAAAATACGCGCCTTGAGCAAGAACTCGTCATGATGGCGCAGCGCATTGATGTGGCGGAAGAGCTGGATCGTCTGGATGCGCACGTCAAAGAGACCTACAACATCCTGAAGAAGAAAGAAGCGGTTGGCCGCCGTCTCGACTTTATGATGCAAGAGTTCAATCGTGAGTCGAACACACTGGCCTCAAAGTCGATCAATGCCGATATCACGGCGTCAGCTATTGAGCTGAAGGTATTGATTGAGCAGATGCGCGAGCAGATTCAGAACATCGAATAACACCTCATTCGGCTGGTGTTAAAAAAAGCCCGGTGATCCGGGCTTTTTTGCCCGCTCAGCATGCCCAGCACGTTTCGTTTATCTTCTAGACCACTTTGCAGACTTTGCAATGTAAAGATTGTGAAAGCTTTGATGATGATGCATGTCAATGGCTGACCAAACATGACTGTGAATCAACCTTATGGACTATCACAGTCAGAAATTATGTTGTTGTTTATCTTCAATTATTTATTTTCATTCCATGAATCTTCCGTTGAAAATACGCTTCCTCAATGAAACCTCTCAATCCTAAAGATTGCAGAGATTACGTTTCTTTGAGGGCACTATTTGCTAATCTACTGGTCGTAATTAACACAGCCGTACCGCCAGGAATTCATGGACACCCTTCTTTGTGCGATACACCCACTCTTTCCCTGAAGGCGTTATGAAGAAAAACGGGCAGTTCAATTCTAAACTTTTACATCCCCGCTACTGGTTTACCTGGTTTGGACTGGGTGTGCTGTGGCTGCTGGTGCAGCTTCCCTATCCTATTTTAATTCGGCTTGGCGCCTCTGCCGGCAAGCTGTCGCGTCACTTTCTGAAGCGTCGTGAGCGCATTACCCGCCGCAATATTGAACTCTGCTTCCCGCATATCAATGAGGAAGATAAAGAGGTATTGATCGCCGGTAACTTTGAATCCCTTGGTATGGCGCTGGCAGAAACCGGTATTGCCTGGTTCTGGTCGGATGCGCGCGTCCGCCGTTATTTCCAGGTTGAAGGCCTGCACAACCTGCAAAATGCGCAGCAAAACCATCGCGGCGTGATGGCGATTGGTGTGCATTTCATGTCGCTTGAGCTGGGTGGCCGCATTACCGGACTGTGCCAGCCAATGATGGCGATGTATCGCCCTCACAATAATCAGGCAATGGAGTGGGCGCAGACAAAAGGTCGTATGCGATCGAATAAGGCGATGATTGATCGTCGCGATCTGCGCGGTATGGTGCAGGCATTGAAACAGGGCGAAGCCGTCTGGTTCGCGCCAGATCAGGATTACGGCCCGAAAGGCAGCGTGTTCGCTCCGCTGTTTGCTGTCGAAAAAGCGGCTACCACCAATGGCACCTTCGTATTATCGCGTCTGGCTAAACCGGCCATGCTAACGATAGTGCTGATCCGCAACAGCGATAAGAGCGGTTATCAGCTCATCATTCAACCGGAGTTGCAAAACTATCCGTATGAAGATGAAGCGGCTGCCGCGGCTTACATGAATAAAGTGATCGAGAAAGAGATCCTGCGCGCACCTGAGCAGTACTTATGGCTGCACCGCCGCTTTAAAACTCGCCCACCGGGTGAAGCGTCACTTTACGTCTAATCTGTTGATGCAGCAGGCCTTCGCCTGCTGCCCCTTCTGCACTGCTCACATTTACCAACCATTCTTAACGAAAAACAGGTTTGTCAAAAATTGCACAGACTCATGTAATGGTCTGCTCTCTTCTATTCTGACCAAAAACATGAACCTGCAATTTACCACTAAACCACGCGCGCTGCTGGCGCTTGCCGTGGCCAGCGCTCTGCTGACCGGTTGTGCCAATCCGCACGGCTTACATCCTCATAACTCACTGCTTGATGCCAACTCACTGCAAGCCAAAGCATCCCTTAGCGGCGCGCATTTCAGCGCAGCAAACTGGCCAAAAACCGAATGGTGGCAGGGATTTAACGATCCACAACTGAATCGGCTCATTTCCGATGCTATGACTTCAAGCCCGGATTTGCAGGTGGTGAACGCGCAGGCAGACAAAGCCAATGCTCAGGTCATTGCCGCCGAGGCTGAGCGCTATCCCGATGTGGATCTTAATGCCGGGATCACGCGTTCCCGTGTGGCAAAAGTCGACGACCCGCTTCTGCAAGGTAAAAGCTACAGCACGCTGCGCACGGCCAATATCGGCATGAGCTACACCTTTGACCTGTGGGGCGGTAAGAAAGATGCAGCAGAAGCCGCGCTAGGTCAGGCGCGCGCCAGTGAGTTGGATCGCCAGGCCAGCCAGTTGACGCTCGCCGTCAACGTGACGCGCGCCTGGAATAACCTCAACCTGGCCTGGTCGAACGCTGAACTGGCAAAACAGAATGCCGACCGTTCCAGTGGCATCGCCAAAATTCAGCAGCAGTATGTCAGCGCCGGTTTGACGTCCGACTATCAATACAAGCAGGCGTTATCGCAGCAAAAAACCGCTGAAGCCACCCTGACCGAAGCCAAACAGAATGTCACCGATGCTGGCATTCAACTTTCCACGCTAATTGGTAAAGGGCCGGATTACTGGCACCAACTGAAAGCGACGAAAATGGATGTCCCCATTGCCGCCACGCTGCCGGGTAATATTCCGGCGGAGCTACTGGGTCGTCGCCCGGATGTGGTGGCAGCACGCTGGCGCGTAGAAGCAGCATCAAAACAAATTGCCGCAACGAAAACCGAGTTCTATCCCAACATCAACCTGGTGGCGGAAGCCGGTACCCGTTCACTGCTCGGCGATGCATTTTTCGGTGCACCCAGCCGATTCTTTAACGTGGGTCCAAGTCTGTCTCTGCCGATCTTCGATGCCGGCAAGCGCCGCGCCGATTTAGCGGAAAGTGACGCTAACTATGATCTGGCTGTCGCGCAGTACAACAAGCTGCTGATTGGTTCCCTGGGGAATATCAGCGATACCATTACGCAACTGCAGTCGATTCAGGATCAGCTGGCGCAGCAGCAGAGCGCGAATCAACTCATTCATAGCGCATGGGATGATTTAAACCGTGAATACACCGCAGGATTGCGTCCGTACCTTGATGTGCTAACCATCCAGAACCAACTCATCGAGTCCGATCAGAAACTGGTGGCGTTGCAGGCGCAGCAGATCAATCTGGCAGTGGTATTAATTGAAGACCTGGGCGGCGGATTCCAGAACACTGACACTTCAGTGAAGGGATAAGCTGACGGCTGGCATTCTGCCGCACATTGATGAATGATAGTCCGCACCTGGAATACTCTGCGGACTATCATGATGGAACAGAATGCCAATGCCGGCTGGTTACGCCCGCTTATCGCTGACCGACTGACACCTTACCTCGAAATTGATGCGACGCGCCTGCAACGCAATCTGCAACACATGCAGCAAAAAGCCGATGCCGCAGGTGTCACGCTGCGTCCACATATCAAAACGCATAAAAGTGTCTGGATTGCCGAACAGCAACGCCAGTTAGGTGCGCGTGGTATTACCGTGTCAAAACCTAGTGAGGGTGTTGCCTTTATCCTCGGTGGGGAGCGCGATTTGCTGCTGGCTTATCCCGTTGTTCACGCCGATACACTCACTGAATTACTGGCTGTCGCCGTGCAATATCAGGCGCGTGTCACCTGTATTGCCGACTGTACTCTCGGCGTCACGGCAATCGCTCAAGCGCATCGCCAGCAGCCCACGTGTGAATTGTCTATCGCCATTAAAGTCGATGTGGGGTTGCATCGCGTGGGAGTGGATCCGCACAGCGGTGAGGCCGTGGCATTGGCGCAGCAGATTAAAGCAGCGGGATTGCCTTTTGCCGGACTGGTTTCGCACGCCGGCCATGCTTACGGCGCGGGTCATGCCGAGGCTATCGCTGAAGTTGCACAGCAAGAAATCATGTTAATGAACCAGGTTCAGCAGCAATTGATCGCTGCAGGCTTTGCGCGTTGCCGCATTTCTGTTGGCTCCACGCCTACAGCCCTGGCCGCGCCCGTGGCTGAAGGCAGCGACGAAATTCGTCCGGGAAATTATGCGCTGCTGGATCTTACCGCCTGGCGCCTGGGGCTGTGCACGCCCGATGCACTGGCACTCAGCGTGGTAACGCGTGTAGTGGCGGTTAATCCGCATTTCGCGATTATTGATGCCGGCTCCAAGATGCTCAGCTCTGATAAGGGTCCACACGGCACTAACGCCAGCGGTTTCGGTATCGCCGTTGATGAGCAGGGCAACCAATACGAAGTTCTGAAACTTTCGGAAGAGCATGGCTTTCTGCAATACGGAGATCATGCTCCGGCGCTTGGGGCTCTGCTATGCATCTTCCCCAATCACAGCTGCGCGGTAGTGGCTCAATCTGACCGCTTCGTTTTACGCCATCAGGACGGTACAGCAGAGATGAAGGATATTCAGGGACGCGGCAAGTTTATCTGATAGCAGGATTTTTACTGGAAACCTCTGTTGCAGCACACTTCCACTATCCTGCCATTTGCAGCGGAATCCCCTTCAGTTAAGGTACTCTTTGCTGTAGGCAGTCTCATCATTCTGTAGGGTACGGCCTTAAGACCGCCATTTTACTGTGGCGGCCATCATTCATCTCCAGAAGCCACCCTTACGGATTCCCTGCCTTTCATTCGCCTAACGGAGGTTCCATGCTGCCATCTCAGACAGTCACGCTGACCATTCCCCGCAACTGGTTAGATTTATATGAAACCATCTGGAAACCTGAATGCTTTGCCAAATGGGCCAGTGGGCTAAGTGCCAGTACGCTCACGCAAGAGGGTAACTACTGGAAAGCCAAAGGACCTGAAGGTTCAGTGAAAATTCGCTTCACGCCACACAACCCCTTTGGCGTCATGGATCATTGGATCGATACCGGCAGCGGTAAGGAGATTTATATGCCGATGCGCGTGATTGCTAACGAAAAGGGAGCCGAAGTGGTGATGGTGGTTTATCGCCAACCCCTTATGTCTGATGAAAAATTTGCTCAGGACGTTGACTGGGTAAAACGCGACCTGGATCAACTTCTCCACCTGTTAACTCATTAGAATCAATGCATTATAAAAATCGTACTGCTTTAACTTTCGCTGGAAGCAATCAATAAAAAAGTCATCTTTTTCTACGCAATAGCGTTTAACTGTTTAACGATAATACCTGTTGCTTTTCGTGCTAATCACCAGTCTGGCTAAAGTCTTCTCACCAGGAAAATTCCTGGTGAGAGCACGCCTCCTAAGTCTTAGCCCCTCTGATTTATCGGTGTTTTTTTTTACTTATTCAAATGGCTTGTTTAATCGCCGATCAAAATGTCTAACAGGACTTATTAATCGCTCATCCGTCCCCTTATCTATTCTGATGCAAAGTCTGAAACCATTTATTTCTGAAGTTCATTTATAGGAGTTTTCTTATGGTGTTAATTTAATTAAAACACGGTATAACTCATTCACACACAGCAATACCCGATAATAACAACAGCAGGGAAATAACATGGATCGCTCAACCTATCCTTTGTTGTCTGAAAAAGAATTTGTTGAGATTGCCAGTAGGATACTGGCCGGGGAATATAATAATTCAAAGGGATTTTATAATGATCTTGCGGATTTCCTCCGAACAGGAGGAGATACCGCTGAGACAATGAAATATTTACGCGCCAGGGGCATCTCTTTAAATTCAGAACATCATTTAATTGAATGCATCTTTACGTGGCAAACTCTGAAAGGCATTTCAGGGCTGCGTCAGGACACGCTGCATTGATGTGATCTGTACTCTGGGCAGGCGCCCGGGTGAACCCTTAATTGCATTGGTACATGTACCATAACGAGCAGAACATGGCGATAAGAGAAAAAAGTTTGGCCAGCGCCAAATGGTCAATTTTGTCATCCATAAAAATCGTCGGCATTGGTGTTTTACAACTTTCACTTCTGGCACAAATACTTCAGGCAAACGAGTTAGATTTACTCGCCATTGCCATTGTGATGTTATTGATTATTGATACGCTTGCCGACCGTGGATTTGGCAATTCAGTTATCAGAAATATAAATCTTAATAACAGCGAACTTTCCATTCTCTACTGGGGAAATGTATTAAGTGGCATGATGATATTCGCTGTGCTGTTTATTGGTAGTGATTTATATAGCCGAATCATGAACCAACCGGAAATGGCGATTATGCTGGAAATGATTTCGGTGATTTTCATCATTATTCCACAAGGGCAACATTATCGCGCCATATTACAGCGTGAGAAACAATTCTCGCGTATCGCCTTCACAGAAACCTCATCGGTGCTGGTTGGTCTGGGTGTCACACTGTTTACCGTATGGCTGACCCCTTCAGTGTTGTGCGCTATATGGGGCTACCTGGCCATGGTATCCATCAGAATGCTGGTCTACTGCTACTACGGTCGTTCCTGGTTCCAGCCAGATTACCGTTTTAGCCTGAAAAGTTTCGCTAACGTGCGAGCAAGAAACGGATAATAAAAACAAGTCTGTATGGTGGGCTCTGGGCATCTGAGAAGATGCGTTCGCGTGCTGGTCGCCAGCACGCTTTTTTCTTTTTTGATACGGTTAACATCTCTTCTTACCCCTCAGACCTGCACGATCACACAGATCACATCACATTTTTTAATGCGAAAGCGTAACGCACTCCTGATTTATCAAGCGGGTTAAGCCTGTTAGCATGAGCGGCATCAAAACAGCTAATCCGATGACGTCTGCTTTAGAAATACTCAGTGGTCGATAGCTGAGGAAATCTTTAGGCTGGCCGCCGATCTTATGGAGTGCTCTATGTTATTAACCGTTCTCTACATTATTGGCATCACCGCCGAAGCCATGACCGGTGCGCTGGCCGCTGGTCGCCGCAAAATGGATCTGTTTGGCGTCATCATCATTGCGTCCGTCACTGCAATCGGAGGCGGCTCGGTGCGTGACATCCTGCTCGGGCATTATCCGTTGAGTTGGGTTAAAAACCCGGAGTACATCATGATCGTGGCCGCCGCTGCGGTGGTGACCACTTTTGTTGCCCCTTTAATGAATCATCTGCGTAAAGTGTTTCTGGTACTGGATGCGCTTGGCCTGGTGGTGTTCTCCATTATTGGCGCGCAGGTCGCGCTGGATTCTGGTCATGCCTCGATCATTGCCGCTATTGCCGCCGTGATCACGGGGGTTTTTGGTGGCGTGCTGCGTGATATGTTCTGCAATCGCATCCCGCTGGTGTTCCAAAAAGAGCTCTATGCCGGTATCGCATTTGCCGCAGGTTGGCTCTACATTCTGCTGCTCAAAACGCCGCTTCCCCATGAAGCCGTGGTGATCATTACGCTGCTGGCCGGCTTCATTGGCCGTTTATTAGCGCTGCGCTTCCGCCTTGGTCTGCCGATCTTCAACTATCCCCACCCCGAACATTAAAGGTGCAGCAGGAATTTCCTGCTGCTGTAAAAAGCGGATCAGTTGCTGTAATTCCTCATCCTGCAGCATGCTAACAATCCGCTCTGCCAGTGTGCGCCCGATGCCGGGTAGCTGCTGCCACTCATCTGCCGAGCGAGCCAGCAACGCTGTCCAGTCGTTATCCGCTAAGGCCTGCAACGCGGTTCGGGGAAGCGGTAGACCTAATGCGCTCACCCAGCGCCGAAAGGGTTGCTGACGTGTCTGTTGGAAACGTTGCCAAATCTCTTGTGCCCGCGCAGAGGACATCCCGCTGTCCTGCGCGATCTCTTCTGGCGTTAACGTCAGCCAGGAGAAAAGATGGGTGATGGCGCCACTGTTCAGTAACCGCTGCCAGCTACTACGTTGCACGCCAGGGATGTTCAGCACCGATTTCTGACTGAGCCAGGTGAGGCGTGATAAGAACTGCAGCCGACAATCATGGTTGAAGTGCAAACAAGACAGCGGATTAAATTCGCCCTGCTGTGGTGTTAAAGGATAATCTCGCCCTCTCACCCGCCAAATGACTCGCTCTAAGCGAGGAATACCCTGACCGGCTAACGTGACTATCACTTGATCACCTGCGATGACATCCAGCTCCCGCCATCGCCGCAGCGATCCAAGATTCACTCTGCGCACGGTTTTATCATCCAGCTGAACGGGAGTGAGGTTCAGCACCACGGCAATTTTCCCCGTGCGCCCAACGTTGAAATCCACGGACAGCACTTCACTGCTGACTTCAACCGGCTGATATTTCCACGCGGCGGACCAATGCCCCTGACCAGGCTGCCAGTCCCGCCCGGCACCGACGGGTGATTGATGGATCACGACGCCATCGGTGACGAACGGCAAAGATGCACGGAACCAGCGATCGCGCCACACCTCCGCCTCCTCTTCGTTCTCGATTGGGTGGCTCCAGTCCTGCGCCAGACCGAATCCCCAGCGTGATAACTGCGCCTGTCGAGCGGGCATCTGGATTGGACCATCGGGCCATGCCCAGATAAAAATGCCAAAATCTGCCAGCAGCGGAGAAGCTTCATGACGCATCATCGCACCCGCCACCTGCGCTCTGGCATTTCGCCCTCCGTCACGTGCTTGCTGATGATCGGTCATAAGCAGAAACAGCTCGCCTTGCAGCACCACCTCTTCACGATCGGTTTCAATGTGAGTAGGAATCGCCGGAATATGGCGGGCTTTGGTTATCCACTCTTCGCCACGCAAGCCATCGCCGCGACTCACCAGAGAAACCAATTGCCCGCGTCGATACACCAGCGTTACCGCCACGCCATCGACTTTCGGCTGTATCCACAGTGGCGATTTATCCTGCATCCAGTAAGCCACCGCCAACTTGTCACGCAGTTTCCGTACCCCTGTGTGTGCCACCGGGTGTCGGGTACTACCGTCCGTTGTGGGCTGCGCTTGATAAGCCCGTTGATCCGGCGCGAAGCAGCGCTGCCAATGCAGTAAGCGTTGCTGCAGGCTGTCATAGTCCCCATCGCTAACCAGACTCGTGCCCTTGCGATAGTAGGCATCATCCCAGTGCCGTAGCTGGCTATGTAATTGAACCATCTCTTGTTCGGCGCGCACCGGTGACCAGTTAGGGCACAGCGCTTCAGCCCCGCAAGCCGCGGTGAAAAACCAGCAACACAACCACCACCATCCTTTCATCGTTGCTCTCCTTTTTGTCTATTGGAGAGTGCGATGAGGGCAATGACCAGTGCTGAAGGTGGTAGAGAGCAAACGTATTCCCGGTTTTTTAAGCCGTTTGCAGCGGCTTACCGCGTTATCTGGCGCGGGTTCACAGAAAAAGAATTACCTTAGCCCAACGGCAAACGCTGCGTGGCACCGTTAAGCCGTGTATACTGTGCAGGAAATCGACTCCGCTCTTTACTCAATTCAAGATAACCATGGCTCAAGGCACGCTTTATATTGTTTCCGCCCCCAGTGGCGCGGGTAAATCCAGTCTGATTCAGGCTTTATTGAAGACACAGCCGCTGTACGATACGCAGGTGTCTGTTTCCCATACCACTCGCGGCGTGCGTCCCGGTGAAGTTCATGGTGAACACTATTTCTTTGTCTCCAAGCCTGAATTTGAGACCATGATTGCCGCTGAAGACTTCCTCGAACATGCGGAAGTGTTTGGCAATTATTACGGTACCTCGCGCGCCGCGATTGAGCGCGTGCTGGCGACCGGTGTCGATGTATTTCTGGATATCGACTGGCAAGGTGCTCAGCAAATTCGCCAGAAAATGCCTGCCGCACGCAGCATTTTTGTGCTGCCGCCGTCGACTGAAGAGTTAGATCGTCGCCTGCGTGGCCGTGGTCAGGATAGCGAAGAGGTTATCGCCCGCCGTATGGCTCAGGCCGTGGCGGAAATGAGTCACTACGCTGAATACGATTATCTGATCGTGAATGATGATTTCGACCTGGCACTGACCGACCTGAAACACATTATTCGCGCAGAACGTCTGCGTATGAGTCGCCAAAAATCGCGACATGATGCTTTAATCAGCAAACTATTGGCAGTCTGAAGTCACTTTCAGTATTATGCCCAGTCATTTCTTCATCATCTGTGGAGTAGCACACCTATGGCACGCGTAACCGTTCAGGACGCAGTAGAGAAAATTGGTAACCGTTTTGACCTGGTGTTGGTCGCTGCACGTCGAGCACGTCAGATGCAGGTAGGCGGTAAAGATCCGCTGGTTCCGGAAGAGAACGATAAAGCCACCGTTATCGCCCTGCGCGAAATCGAAGAAGGCCTGATCACTACCCAGATTCTGGATGTGCGTGATCGTCAGGAGCAGCAAGAGCAGGAAGCCGCTGAGTTACAAGCCGTTACCGCTATCGCTGAAGGTCGTCGTTAACAGCACTTCGCAGGTCAACCTTGTATCTGTTTGAAAGCCTCAATCAACTGATTGAAAAATACTTGCCTGAGGAGCAAATCAAGCGCCTCAAGCAAGCTTATCTCGTCGCGCGTGATGCCCACGAGGGTCAGACACGCTCCAGCGGTGAACCTTACATCACCCATCCTGTTGCCGTTGCCTGCATTCTGGCCGAGATGAAACTCGACCATGAAACGCTGATGGCAGCGCTGCTGCATGACGTGATCGAAGATACACCCGCCACTTACCAGGATATGGAACAGCTGTTTGGCAAAAGCGTGGCCGAACTGGTGGAAGGCGTGTCGAAACTCGACAAGCTGAAGTTCCGCGACAAGAAAGAAGCGCAGGCTGAAAACTTCCGCAAAATGATTATGGCGATGGTGCAGGATATCCGCGTCATTCTGATCAAGCTGGCTGACCGCACGCACAACATGCGCACGCTCGGTGCGTTGCGACCGGATAAGAAACGTCGTATCGCACTGGAAACGCTGGAGATTTACAGTCCTCTGGCGCACCGACTTGGTATTCATCACCTGAAAACAGAGTTGGAAGAACTCGGCTTTGAAGCCCTCTATCCAAATCGTTTCCGCGTGATAAAAGAGGTGGTGAAAGCGGCACGCGGTAATCGTAAAGAGATGATTCAGAAGATCCTTTCTGAAATCGACGGGCGCTTACAGGAAGCGGGTATTCCCTGCCGTGTCAGTGGCCGCGAGAAGCATCTTTATTCGATCTACCGCAAAATGCACCTGAAAGAGCAGCGATTCCACTCGATCATGGATATTTATGCCTTTCGCGTTATCGTGAAAGACCTGGATACCTGTTATCGCGTGCTCGGTCAGATGCACAGCCTGTACAAACCGCGTCCTGGACGCGTCAAAGATTACATCGCTATTCCCAAGGCCAACGGCTATCAATCACTGCATACATCAATGATTGGCCCGCACGGCGTGCCCGTTGAAGTGCAAATCCGTACCGAAGATATGGATCAGATGGCGGAGATGGGGGTAGCGGCACACTGGGCTTATAAAGAGGCCGGTGAAAGCGGCACGACCGCACAGATTCGCGCCCAGCGCTGGCTGCAAAGCCTGCTGGAGCTGCAACAAAGCGCCGGTAGCTCGTTTGAATTTATCGAGAGCGTGAAATCCGATCTCTTCCCGGATGAGATCTACGTCTTCACGCCGGAAGGCCGTATCGTCGAACTGCCTGCTGGCGCCACACCGGTAGACTTCGCTTACGCCGTGCACACCGATATTGGCCATGCCTGTGTGGGCGCCCGCGTCGATCGCCAGCCTTATCCGCTGTCGCAATCGCTAACCAGCGGCCAAACTATTGAAATTATCACCGCGCCTGGCGCACGTCCGAATGCGGCGTGGCTTAACTTTGTGGTGAGTTCAAAAGCGCGCGCCAAGATTCGTCAGCTGCTGAAAAACCTCAAACGCGAAGACTCCGTCAACCTTGGCCGTCGTCTGTTGAGCCATGCGCTCGGCGGCAGCAAGAAGCTGGCAGAGATCCCGCCGGAAAATATTCAGCACGAGCTGGAGCGTATGAAGCTGACCAGCATTGACGATTTGCTGGCGGAGATCGGCCTCGGCAACGCCATGAGCGTGGTCGTGGCGAAAAACCTGCTGCAGTCGGGTGCTGAGCAGCCGCAAAGCAATAGCAAACGCAAAAAGCTGCCGATCAAAGGTGCTGATGGCGTATTGATTACCTTTGCCAAGTGCTGTCGTCCGATTCCTGGCGATCCGATTGTCGCGCACGTCAGCCCGGGTAAAGGTCTGGTGGTGCATCACGAATCCTGTCGTAACATCCGTGGCTATCAGAAAGAGCCCGAGAAGTTCATGCCGGTTGAGTGGGACAAGGTTATCGACCAGGAGTTTGTCGCGGAAATTAAGGTGGATATGTTCAACCATCAGGGCGCACTGGCGAACCTGACGGCGGCTATCAACACAGCGGGATCCAACATCCAAAGTATTAACACGGAAGAGCGCGACGGCCGTGTTTACAGCGCCTTTATCCGTCTCACCGCGAACGACCGCGTCCATCTGGCCAATATTATGCGTAAAATCCGCGTGATGCCAGATGTGATTAAAGTTCACCGTAACCGTAATTAATGCATGAACGCTCAACGTTTTGCTCGTATCCAGGAAATGCTGGCCATGCGCCAGCACGACCTCACCGTGTGCATGGAGCAGGTCCATAAGCCGCATAATGTCTCGGCGGTGATTCGTACTGCTGACGCGGTCGGCATCCATGAAGTGCACGCCGTCTGGCCTAGCGTGCGCATGCGCACCATGGTATCTGCTTCAGCGGGCAGCAACAGTTGGGTGAAAGTGCAGACGCATCGTCATATCGCAGAAGCCGTGCGTCACTTGAAAGATCAGGGGATGCAGGTGCTGGCGACCAATCTGTCGGCCAATGCAGTGGATTTTCGCGAGATCGATTACACCAAACCGACCTGCATTCTGATGGGGCAGGAAAAAACCGGCATCACCGCTGAAGCGCTGGCGCTCGCCGATCAAGACATCATTGTGCCGATGGTGGGCATGGTGCAGTCACTCAACGTTTCCGTCGCCTCCGCGCTGATTCTGTATGAAGCGCAGCGTCAACGGCAGAACGCCGGCATGTACAAACGTCAGCACAGCTTGCTTGATGCCGATGAACAGCAGCGTTTGCTGTTTGAAGGCGGTTATCCGGTGCTTGCACGCGTGGCGAAGCAAAAAGGTCTGCCTTATCCGCATATCAACGCCCAGGGCGAGGTGGAAGCCGATGCCGACTGGTGGGCCACCATGCAATCCACAGGTAAAAAATGAAAGGCCGTCTGCTGGATGCCATACCGCTCAGTACCCTGACCGGCGTCGGCGCCAGTCAGGCGGGAAAACTGGCTAAACTCAGCCTGTTCACTATTCAGGATTTGCTGCTGCATCTGCCGCTGCGCTACGAAGATCGCACCCAACTCTATAAGATTAATGACCTGCTGCCGGGCGTCTGGTCCACGGTGGAAGGTGAAGTGCTACACAGTGAGATTACCTTTGGCCGCCGCCGCATGCTGGTGTGCCAGATCAGTGATGGCAGCGGCGTGCTGACCATGCGCTTCTTCAATTTCAATGCCGGGATGAAAAACAGTCTGGCGCCAGGCCGCCGCGTCACCGCTTATGGCGAAATCAAACGTGGTCAGCGCGGTGCTGAAATTATTCATCCCGAGTATCGCGTGCAGGGCGAACAGGGCGGCGTCGAGCTACAGGAAACCCTGACACCGGTCTATCCCACCACTGAAGGCATTCGTCAGGCCACGCTGCGCAATCTCACCGATCAAGCGCTGACGTTGCTGGAAAGCTGCCCGATTGCCGAGTTGCTGCCGTCAGAACTGAGCGGTGGCTTGATGAGTTTGCCGGATGCCCTGCGCACGCTGCATCGTCCGCCACCCGATTTACGTCTGAGCGAGCTGGAAACCGGTCGCCATCCCGCACAAAAGCGCTTAATCCTTGAAGAGCTGCTGGCGCACAACCTCAGCATGCTGGCGGTTCGTGCCGGTGCTCAACGTCATCATGCGTTGCCGATGCCTGCTAAGCATAATCTGGTGAATCAATTGCTGGCCGCGCTGCCCTTCTCACCCACCGGCGCGCAAAAACGCGTGGTTGAGGAGATCGAGCGCGATTTAGCCAACGACTTCCCAATGATGCGTCTGGTGCAGGGCGATGTGGGATCGGGCAAAACGCTGGTCGCGGCGCTGGCGGCGCTGAATGTCATTGCGCATGGCAAACAGGTGGCGCTGATGGCGCCGACCGAGCTGCTGGCCGAGCAGCATGCCAACAATTTCCGCCAGTGGTTTGCGCCGCTGGGCATTGAAGTGGGTTGGCTGGCTGGCAAGCAAAAAGGCAAAGCACGTGAAGCCCAGCAGGAAGCGATTGCCAGCGGACAGGTAGCGATGGTGGTCGGCACGCATGCGCTGTTCCAGGAGCAGGTCAAATTCAACGGCATGGCGCTGGTGATCATTGATGAGCAACATCGCTTCGGCGTGCATCAACGTCTTGCGCTATGGGAAAAAGGTGAAGAGCAGGGTTTCCATCCGCATCAGCTGATCATGACCGCCACGCCGATTCCGCGTACCCTGGCGATGACCGCCTATGCCGACCTCGACACCTCCACCATCGACGAATTACCGCCTGGCCGCACACCGGTCACCACAGTGGCCATTCCTGACAGTCGCCGCGGCGATATTATTGAGCGGGTGAAAAACGCCTGCCATGAAGGTCGCCAGGCTTACTGGGTCTGTACGCTGATTGAAGAGTCAGATGTACTGGAAGCACAAGCGGCGGAAGCCACCTGGGAAGAGTTGAAACTCGCGCTGCCTGGCTTGCAGGTTGGGCTGGTGCACGGCCGCATGAAACCGGCAGAAAAACAGGCGGTCATGGCGGCCTTCAAAGCCAACGAGATTCAGTTACTGGTCGCGACGACGGTGATTGAAGTCGGAGTAGACGTGCCCAACGCCAGCCTGATGATCATCGAAAACCCGGAACGTTTGGGCCTGGCTCAGCTGCATCAGCTGCGCGGTCGCGTGGGCCGTGGCGCAGTCGCCTCGCATTGCGTGCTGCTGTATAAAGCGCCGCTCAGCAAAACCGCGCAGAAGCGTTTGCAGGTACTGCGCGACAGCAACGATGGCTTCGTCATCGCTCAGCACGACCTGGAAATTCGCGGTCCCGGTGAATTACTTGGTACGCGCCAGACCGGTAATGCGGAGTTTAAGGTTGCAGACTTACTGCGCGATCAGGGCATGATCCCAGAAGTGCAACGCGTGGCACGCCATATCCACCAGCACTATCCAGAACAGGCGCAGGCGTTGATTGAACGCTGGCTGCCAGAGACCGAGCGCTACAGCAACGCTTAAAAATGGGCAAAAGACGGCGTGTTAAAGAGCCAACACGATGCCCGCCCTTACTCACTACGATCGATCGCCATAAAATCCCCGACAAATTTCTGCAACAGACGCGCCAGCTCGGTGCGCTCGCTATCCTGCCAGTTCTCAAACAGATGCTGATAAATCTGCGCCCGTGCGGCATCGATTTTATCCGTCATCGCTTTGCCAGTGGCGGTAATGACCGCTTCGTTTACGCGTTTGTCTTTGGCATTTTTCTGTCGTTGCGCTAACCCCAGCTCTTCCAGTTTCGCCACCTGACGGCTCACGGTGGTGTAATCGCGTCCGGCGCGCTCTGCCAGTTCCACCACGCCAATCGGTCCAAAGCGGCCAATCTGAATCAGCAGCGGAAATAGCGCACGATCGAGTTGAATATTGGACTCTTTTATTAGTAATTCATCACGTTGCGGGCGATTAAAAGTACCCACAATCATCAGCAGCGCATTATGCAGATCGTCGAACTCTGCACTATTATGTGTATTTTGCACACTTTTCATTGACGTTATCCCGAGGCAGAACTAATGTGTGCATATTACACATAGTTCCCGATTATCTGAAGGAGAAAGCATGAAAGCAGCTATCGTTTCTGCAGCGGGCGAACAGCCGGTTTACGCTGATTTCCCTGAACCGCAAGCCGATGAACAACATGTTATTGTCAGCGTTAAAGCGGCTGCCGTCAGTCAGCTGGCGAAAGCACGCGCTTCTGGCAAACACTACAGCGCCACCACGCATTACCCTTTTATCACCGGCATTGACGGCACCGGTACACTCAGCAACGGCGATCCGGTCTATTTTCTCGCCTTTGATGCGCCCTGGGGCAGCATGGCGGAAAGAACCCTGGTTCCAGCCACTGCCATTGTGCCTCTGCCCGCCTCACTCGATCCGGTGCTGGCTGCCGCCATCGCCAATCCGGGCATGTCCTCCTGGGCAGCATTGACACGTCGGGCGCAGTTGCAGCCAGGTGAAACGGTGCTGATCAATGGCGCCACCGGCACCTCAGGTGGACTAGCGGTACGCATTGCCCGCCATCTCGGCGCGGGCAAAATCATCGCCACTGGTCGCAATCGTGAAGTACTGGATCAACTGCGTGCCCAGGGCGCGGACATCACCCTGACGCTGGATGAGCTGCCCGGCGCACTGCCTGCACTGATGAAAGAAGGCATCGGTATCGTGCTGGATTACCTGTGGGGCCAGAGTGCACTTGATATCATGCAGGCGGCTGTCGCGGGTGGAGAGAAAGCGGTGCGCTTCGTGCAAATCGGCTCGCTGAGTGGCCAGGAAATCACCCTGCACAGCAAGCTGTTGCGCTCATCGGGTCTGACATTAATGGGCAGCGGTCTGGGCAGCGTATCCGAAGCGGATCTGATCGCCTGCATCAACGAAATGTTGAACGCCGCGGCGGAGAGTGATTTTTCGGTCGCTTTCCAGATGCGCCCGTTGAGTGAAGTGACTCAGGCATGGCAGGAAGATGATAGCCGCAGCCGTACCGTGTTTACTCTTTAAATCAATGCAAGTGAAAAGGGGCATTGCAAACGATTGCTTTCACAACGCAACCGTTTAAAATCGCCCCTTTGTTGTCATTGAGAACGCGCACCATGTCCGTCAATACCGCTGAATCTCATCAGTCAGCCCGTACAAAGAGTGAACTGATTTACCGCCTCGAAGATCGTCCACCGTTGCCACAAACGCTGTTTGCTGCCTGTCAGCATCTGCTGGCGATGTTCGTTGCTGTGATTACCCCTGCACTGTTGATCTGCCAGGCGCTGGGCTTACCGGCTCAGGATACGCAGCAC
This sequence comes from Pantoea sp. USMM079, assembly GCF_037153115.1. Classification (NCBI taxonomy): domain Bacteria; kingdom Pseudomonadati; phylum Pseudomonadota; class Gammaproteobacteria; order Enterobacterales; family Erwiniaceae; genus Pantoea; species Pantoea sp. USMM079. Next base: position 23,256 of record NZ_JBBCKX010000012.1, on the reverse strand, counting down.
ATTATCAGCATGTCGCTATTTGCATCGGGTGTGGCTTCGATCCTGCAAATCAAAACCTGGGGGCCAGTAGGTTCTGGTTTACTGTCGATTCAGGGCACCAGCTTTAACTTTGTGACACCGCTGATTATGGGTGGCATGGCGCTGAAAAATGGCGGTGCCGATGTCCCGACCATGATGGCCGCGCTGTTCGGTACGTTGATGGTGGCGTCCTGTACCGAAATGGTGCTGTCACGCGTTCTGCATCTGGCGCGTCGTATTATTACCCCGCTGGTTTCCGGCATTGTGGTGATGATTATTGGCCTGTCACTGATTCAGGTCGGCCTGACCTCGATTGGCGGTGGCTTCGCGGCGATGAGCGATCACACTTTCGGCGCACCAAAGAACCTGCTGCTGGCTGGCGCGGTATTGGTGGTGATTATCCTGCTCAACCGTCAGCGCAATCCCTACCTGCGTGTGGCTTCACTGGTGATCGCGATGGCGGTCGGTTATGCGTTGGCATGGGCGCTGGATATGCTGCCTGCCACTAGCGCGCCCACCGATCAACCGCTGGTGGCGGTGCCGACACCGCTTTATTACGGTCTCGGTTTTGACTGGAACCTGCTGATCCCGTTGATGCTGGTGTTTATGGTGACCTCGCTGGAAACCATCGGCGATATCACTGCCACCTCGGATGTGTCAGAGCAACCGGTGAGCGGCCCACTGTATATGAAGCGCTTAAAAGGCGGCGTGCTGGCTAATGGCCTCAACTCATTTGTATCCGCATTGTTCAATACGTTTCCGAACTCCTGCTTTGGGCAGAACAACGGCGTGATCCAATTGACCGGCGTTGCCAGCCGTTATGTGGGCTTTGTCGTGGCGCTGATGCTGATTGTGCTCGGCCTGTTCCCGGCGGTGAGTGGTTTCGTGCAGCACATTCCTGAGCCAGTACTGGGTGGTGCCACCATCGTGATGTTTGGCACGATTGCGGCATCGGGTGTACGCATCGTTTCGCGCGAGCCGCTGAACCGTCGCGCCATTATGATCATCGCACTGTCGCTGGCCGTTGGCCTGGGTGTTTCACAGCAACCGCTGATTCTGCAATTCGCCCCGGAATGGCTGAAAACCCTGCTCTCCTCAGGCATTGCTGCCGGTGGTATCACCGCAATCGTGCTTAACCTCGTCTTTCCACAGGAAAAGTAACCCTTAAGGCAGGCTACGGCCTGCCTGTTATTTATCCGCTTTTACATCCAGGCTGTTGAGCTGTAACGGTAATTCAGGCATAACAACCTCTTACCGGATAAATATCGGGATGGATGGATGCGATGAAATTTTTAGGCAAGTTTTTCCTTACCTTACTGCTGCTGATTCTGCTGGGGCTGGTTGTCCTGTATGTCTTGCTGCAGACACAGTGGGGCGCAGGTTGGTTTAGCCGTTGGGTAAGTGATAAGACCGCCTGGCATCTTTCCCTCAGCAAGATAGAGCACAACTTCTCTTCTCCCTCGCACATCATGCTGGATGATTTCAGCTTTGGGCACGATGGTCAGCCAGCGGTGTTGGTGGCCAAGCGCGTCGATCTTGGACTGGCGCTGGTGCAATTCAGTGACTGGCTGCATTTTGATAGCATCGACGTGCGTGATGGCGAGATTAACCTCGCGAATCAGACGCCCGATACCACGCTGCCTATCCAGGCCAATCGCCTGCAACTGAACAACGTGCGCATTGATAGCCCGCACAGCATGCTGCCGATGAACGCTGAACGGGTTAATGGCGGAATTATCCCGTGGAAACCGACCCCGACGGATATGCTGGGCAGCGATGCACAGTTCCAGATGAGCGCAGGCAAGCTGACGCTGAATGGTGTTCCGGGCAACAATGTGCTGCTGCAGGGAAGTGTGAAGCAGCACCGCATGATATTCAGCAATATTGGGGCCGATCTCGCGCGTGGTTCGATAACCGGCAACGCCGAGCGCGACGCGCAGGGTAACTGGAAGATTGATCAGCTACGTCTTAACGATATCCGCCTGCAGACCCATCAAAATCTGAGTGATTTCCTCAATCCTCTGCGCGACGTGCCGTCAGTGAGCATCAATCGCCTGGATATGACCGATGCCCGACTGCAAGGGCCCGATTGGGCTGTCACCGACCTCGATTTAACCCTGAAGAACATCACGCTGCGTGGAGATGACTGGCAAAGCGATGATGGCTCACTGTCGATGAATGCCGGTAACTTCATTAATGGTGGCTTTGAGCTGAACGATCCGATTGTTAATGCCAACTTCTCGGCGCAGGGCATTGAATTGGCCCAGTTCAGTTCACGTTGGGCCAATGGCGTGATCCGTGCCAGCGGCAACTGGACGCGCAGCGATAAACGCCTGACGCTGAATGATTTAGCCATTGCCGGGCTGGAATATACCTTACCGCAGAACTGGCGCGACCGCTGGCAGCAAGCATTGCCATCATGGCTGGATAGCGTGCTGGTGACACACGCTACGGCCAATCGTAATCTGGTGATCGACATCAACCCTGCTTTCCCATTCCAGATGACCGCGCTGGATGGTAACGCCGATAACCTGCTACTGGCACGCCAGCATCAGTGGGGAATCTGGGGCGGTAAAGCGAGCTTTAACGCGGCGGAAGCAACGTTTAATCGCACCGATCTGCGCCATCCCTCCATTGCCTTTAATGCTAACGATCAGCAGATTCAGGTGACGGAAATGAGCGCCTTCAACGGTAACGGTTTGCTGGAAGGGACGGCGAGTGTTGGCCAGGATGCACAGCGTCCATTGACGCTGAATCTCAAAGGTCAGGCGGTGCCCGCCAATGTGTTGCAGAACTGGGGCTGGCCTGCGTTGCCTCTTAGCGGCAACAGTAATCTTTTGCTACAGGTGAAAGGTTCATTGAGTGCTGCCGCGCCATTGCGCCAAAGTGTTGAGGGTAATGTATCCGTGACCACCGATACACAATCGGTGCAGCAGACGATGCATGCGGGTCAGGTTCAATAGATTTTCAGCAAACGGTAGCGATGCGAGGAATGCCGCGTATCAGTAGCGACACCCTGTCGCTCACCGATGCGCCATTCTTCGCGCTGCTACCGATTAAGGTTGAAGATGGCTACAACGTAATCTGCACGCATTAATTAATGCGTGCACCCGAGCCACCCTCTTCTAATGCACCCTCTGCATCGGCTGGCAGTACGATATATACCCCTTCAAACACCGCACCCAGCTCATCGTCACCAAACAGTTCCACTTCCATCTGCACGCGTGCTTTACGACCACGCGCCAAACGGTCAAGGTCGCCACTCAGTGATCCCAGATCGGCAATCGCACCCGGACGCCCACTAATGGGCTTACTGTAACGAATATGAGCATCGGCAAGGATGATAGTGCCGCCGAGATGCCGCTCGCGCAGTAATAGCCAAATCAGCCCCCAGCCTGTGAGCGTAGCCAGTGAGAACAAACTGCCAGCGAATAACGTGTGGTGCGGGTTCTGGTTACCGGTTTCTGGCATGGTAGTAACGAACTTCTGCCCGGTATATTGCAGAATGCGCACGCCCATTTTTTCACTCAGCGGAATATGCTCGTACCAGGCCTGCTGCAACTGACCACACCAGTCAGCGCGATGCAGAATGTCATCCAGTGTCACCACCGGTTTGATCATCAGGAAATGGCGCACCGGCGTGGTTTGTGGCGCGGTGATTTCTCCCTGATTGACATAGCCCAGCTTGGCGAAGAACTCCACGGCGTCTTCACGCGCGCTACAGGTCACGCGCTTCGCCCCCTCCTGACGCGCAACGGATTCCAGCGTCATCGCCACCAGCGTCCCTAATCCTTTGCCCTGCACCGAAGGGTGTACGGCCAGGAAGCGGATGGCCGCTTCGTTTTCCGCATTGATATAGAGACGGCCAACCGCAACAGGATCGCCCTGCTCATCGACCACCATCTGATGATGCGCCAGCGCATCCCAGGCATCACGTTCAGAGCCCTGCGGCTGACGCAGCGGCTTACGTAACATTTCCCAGCGGAACTGATAATAAGTATCCAGTTCTTCCGCCGTTTGCGGCACACGAAGATGATACATAAAGTGATTCTCTCGTTCGGAGCTTGCGTGGCTGATCCCTGGCCGCTCGGCTGAAAACCTCACACCTGCAACCAGAAGGTCACTGGACCATCATTCACCAGTGAAACCTGCATGTTGGCAGCAAAACGACCGTTTGCCGTGGTCACACCCTGTGCCCGGCAACAATCGCTGAAATGGTAATAGAGACGTTCGGCTTCCGCCGGTTCGGCACCACCTGAGAATGAGGGACGCATGCCTTTGTTGGTGTCGGCGGCAAGAGTGAATTGCGAAACCACCAGCACGCTGCCACCGGCCTGCTGTACGTTCAGGTTCATTTTGTCGTTCTCATCACCGAAGATGCGATAACCCAGCACACGTTCAGACAACCGCTGGGCCTTTTGTTCGTCATCGCCCTTTTCCACCCCTAACAACACCAGCAAACCGGCGTCAATCTCACCCACCGTCGCGTCATCCACCACGACGCTGGCGCGACTGACGCGCTGAATCAAAGCAATCATGTTTCCTCTCGTTCTTTTTCGCGTTCCTGCTGTTTTAGCTGGCGATAGTCATCCAGGGTGACGGTGATTTCCGCGCCTAACAACACAATACACCAGGTCCAGTAAACCCATAAAAACAGAATCGGGATGACTGCCAGTACGCCGTAAATTAATTGATACGAAGGGAACATCGTAACATAGAGCGCAAACCCTTTTTTGCCCAGCTCAAACAACAGCCCGGCGACAATCGCACCGATCAGCGCATCACGCGTTGGCACACGGCGCGTCGGGACGATGCTATAGAGCAACCAGAACGCGAGGATGGCGAGCACCAGAGGGAAGATGCGTAACACCTGATCGATAAGGCTGGTGACGCCGGTGACGTTGACCCAGCGTAGCGATAATAAGTAAGAGCTGATGGCCAGACTGGCACCGGCCAGTATCGGGCCCAGCGTCAGGATCATCCAGTAGACGGCAAAGGAGTAAACCATTGGTCGTGGTTTAGTACTGCGCCAGATCGCGTTGAGTGCGCTGTCTACCGAGTGCATTAGCAACAGCGCAGTCACGATCAATCCGACAATCCCCACCGCTGTCATTTTATTGACGTTGGCCACAAACTGGTCGAGATAGCGCTGGATAACGTCACCGGCTGCCGGCATAAAGTTGCTGAAGATGAAATGCTTAAGCTGGACGCTGATCTCCGAAAACATCGGGAAAGCAGCAAAAAGCGCAAACACCACGGCGATCAGCGGCACCAAAGCCAGCAATGAGACGTAGGCCAGATTCCCGGCCTGCGTCGTCATGTTGTCTTCATCAACACGGCGCCAGAGCAGTTTAACCCACAGGAAAAACGCGTGTGCCGAGTGACGCAAATGGTTACGTGTTACCACTCAGCGACGGCTCGCGAACCAGTCCGGCACGGTTTTCGCGTCTTCCACCAGCACGCTCTCTATACCTAGCGCGCGCGCGGCATCAATGTTGGCGCGATTATCATCAAAGAACACCGCTTGATCGGCGGTATAGCCTTCGTGCTCAAGCACATATTGATAGATACGCGCTTCTGGCTTACGCATGCCTATGTCTTGCGACATATAGACGTGATCGGCGGCCTGTTGCACTTCCGGATACTGCGTTGGCCAGAACTCAAAGTGCAACTGATTGGTGTTGGACAGGATTACCACGCGCTCACCGTTGGCGCGCAGTGTGTTCATGATCGCCAGCGTTTCCGGACGCACCCCGACAAACACCGCCTGCCAGCCCGCGGTGAATTGCGGATAGCTTAAGGCGATATCCAGTTGATCACAGATACGCGCCGCAAACTCGGGATCGCTGATCTCACCACGTTCGTGTTTCTCGAACGCCTCATCCATCTGGAAGCGACTTTGTAAGGTCGCCAGCGGCACACGTCCCAGGTCACTCCAGACGCCGAGCACGCGATTAAAATCGATATCAACAATCACATTGCCTAAATCAAAGATGTACAGCATGACGCCTCTCCTTCTATTCCCTGGATCATTCACTTTAGCGGCAAAAAGCATGACTGAACAGGTACGATGAGGGGGAAATAAGCGTTCTGGAATCGGGGACAACTTTCACAAAGCGAGCGTTGCAGCGGGTTGCAGGCACAAAAAAGCCCCGCGATGCGGGGCTTAAATATCAGACTGTTTCGCTTACTCTTTACCGCCGCGAGACGCACGCTTACGGTCGTTCTCGGTCAGGTGACGTTTACGAATACGGACTGACTGCGGAGTCACTTCTACCAGTTCGTCATCATCGATGAACTCGATAGCCTGCTCCAGCGTCATTTTCTGCGGTGGAACCAGAGTGGTCGCTTCGTCAGTACCTGACGCACGCATGTTGGTCAGTTTCTTACCGGTCAGGCAGTTAACTGTCAGGTCGTTAGAACGGCTGTGAATACCGATGATCTGGCCTTCATAAACCTCAGCACCGTGACCCAGGAACAGCTTACCGCGATCCTGCAGGCTGAACAGTGCGAATGCGACTGCTTTACCCTGGCCGTTAGAGATCAGTACACCGTTCTGACGCTGGCCCACTTCGCCTGGACGCACATCGTCGTAGTGGCTGAAGGTGGAGTACAGCAGGCCAGTACCTGAAGTCATGGTCATGAATTCGTTACGGAAGCCGATCAGGCCGCGGCTTGGGATCATGTAGTCGAGACGTACACGGCCTTTGCCATCTGGATCCATATTTTTCAGATCGCCTTTACGCTCACCCATCGCCTGCATCACAGAACCCTGGTGGGTTTCTTCGATGTCGAGGGTCACGTTTTCGAATGGCTCTTGTTTACGGCCTTCGAATTCGCGGAAGATAACTTTCGGACGGGATACCGCCAGTTCGAAACCTTCACGACGCATGTTCTCGATCAGAACAGACAAGTGCAGCTCACCACGACCAGACACACGGAATGCGTCTGAATCTTCGGTTTCTTCAACACGCAGTGCCACGTTGTGCACCAGCTCTTTGTTCAGACGCTCCAGGATCTGGCGCGAAGTCACATACTTACCTTCTTTACCGCAGAAAGGTGAAGTGTTGACGTTAAAGAACATGGTTACGGTTGGCTCATCAACGCTCAGGGCTGGCAGCGCTTCAACCTTCTGCGTGTCGCAGATGGTGTCAGAGATGTTCAGCTCGCCCAGACCGGTCACAGCGATGATATCGCCTGCTTCAGCCTCGGCACTCTCGATACGTTCCAGACCCAGGTGGCCCAGTACTTTACCGACTTTACCGTTACGGGTTTTGCCTTCGCTATCAATGATAGTGACTTGCTGGTTCGGCTTGATTTTACCGCGCTTGATGCGGCCAATGCCGATAACGCCCAGGTAGTTGTTGTAGTCCAGCTGCGAGATCTGCATCTGCAGTGGGGCTTCAACTTCAACCTGTGGTGGAGAAACACGATCCACAATCGCCTGATACAGCGGGGTCATGTCGTCTGCCATGTCGTTGTGATCCAGACCGGCGATACCATTCAGCGCTGACGCATAAATGATAGGGAAGTCCAGCTGCTCGTCAGTCGCGTCGAGGTTAACGAACAGGTCAAACACCTGATCAACAACCCAATCAGGACGCGCGCCCGGACGGTCAACTTTGTTGATGACTACAATCGGCTTCAAACCATGAGCAAAGGCTTTTTTGGTTACGAAGCGGGTTTGCGGCATAGGGCCATCCATCGCATCTACAACCAGCAGCACCGAATCCACCATGGACATAACACGTTCCACTTCACCACCGAAGTCGGCGTGTCCTGGGGTATCAACGATGTTGATACGGTAGTCGTTCCATTTGATGGCGGTGTTTTTTGCGAGGATGGTAATCCCACGCTCTTTCTCCAAATCGTTGGAGTCCATTACGCGCTCAGTCGCTTCGGTACGAGCATCAAAAGTACCGGACTGTTGTAACAGCTTGTCAACCAGGGTGGTCTTACCATGGTCAACGTGCGCGATGATGGCGATGTTACGCAAATTTTCGATCACAGCTTTGCCTCAGGCATTATAGAAATAACGCGGTATTGTACACGGATTAAGCGAAAGACTGAACATGATCACAGTATTCCCTTAAAGTTTATCTTAGTGCTGTTTTTTAGCACCAATAACGGTGCATTAATCTGCACTGCGATGGGGTTTTGCACCTTTTTGGGGCGAAAATTAATCTATGAAGCACCAAATTAGTGCGCATCATCCATACTGGTGCAGTGACCGACTCACGAAAGAGCGCGTCACAGCGCCATTTTTACCATTGTAATAAAGTTGGCACAGAATTCGCTTTATATCTTTCAAGCGAAAACGACAGTTATACAACGGTTGAAAAGAGCTTGCCGAGATCTTGGTTAGGGGTGGTCAGTAAGCGTGACACATTCCAGGCAACGAAGTTCTCTCACCATGACGATTATGACCATTTCCAGGAGAGTTTAAGTATGTCCGCTGAACACGTCCTCTCGATGATGAACGAGCACGAAGTTAAGTTTGTTGACCTGCGTTTTACCGATACCAAAGGTAAAGAACAGCACGTTACTATCCCTGCTCACCAGGTTAACGCTGACTTCTTCGAAGAAGGCAAAATGTTCGATGGCTCATCCATCGGTGGCTGGAAAGGCATTAACGAATCAGACATGGTGCTGATGCCGGATGCGACCACTGCAGTTATGGATCCTTTCTTCGAAGATCCAACGCTGATCATCCGTTGTGACATCCTCGAGCCAGGCACGCTGCAGGGCTACGACCGTGACCCACGCTCCATTGCTAAACGTGCAGAAGAGTTCCTGCGTTCTTCAGGCATCGCGGATACCGTGCTGTTTGGACCAGAGCCAGAGTTCTTCCTGTTCGATGACATTCGTTTCGGTTCTTCTACTTCAGGTTCACACGTGGCTATCGATGATATCGAAGCGGCATGGAACACCGGTAAAGAATACGAAGGCGGTAACAAAGGTCACCGTCCAGGTCTGAAAGGCGGTTACTTCCCGGTTCCACCAGTCGATTCATCTCAGGACATCCGTTCTGCTATGTGTCTGACCATGGAGCAGATGGGCCTGGTGGTTGAAGCTCACCACCACGAAGTTGCTACTGCTGGTCAGAACGAAGTGGCTACCCGCTTCAACACCATGACCAAAAAAGCTGACGAAATTCAGATCTACAAATACGTGGTGCACAACGTTGCTCACGCGTACGGCAAAACTGCAACCTTCATGCCTAAGCCAATGTTCGGCGATAACGGTTCTGGTATGCACTGCCACATGTCCCTGTCAAAAGGCGGCGTGAACCTGTTCTCTGGCGACAAGTACGGCGGCCTGTCTGAAACTGCTCTGTTCTACATCGGCGGTATCATCAAGCACGCTAAAGCGATCAACGCCCTGGCTAACCCAACCACCAACTCTTACAAGCGTCTGGTCCCGGGTTACGAAGCACCTGTTATGCTGGCTTACTCAGCACGTAACCGTTCAGCTTCAATCCGTATCCCAGTGGTTGCGAGCCCGAAAGCACGTCGTATCGAAGCACGCTTCCCGGATCCAGCGGCTAACCCGTACCTGGCCTTCACCGCGCTGCTGATGGCGGGTCTTGATGGTGTTATCAACAAGATCCACCCTGGCGATGCGATGGACAAAAACCTGTATGACCTGCCACCGGAAGAAGAAGCTGAGATTCCAAAAGTTGCAGGTTCTCTGGAAGAAGCACTGAACGCACTGAACGAAGACCGCGAGTTCCTGACCCGTGGCGGCGTGTTCACTGATGACGCTATCGACGCGTATATCGAACTGCGTAAGCCAGAAGTTGACCGCGTGCGCATGACTCCGCACCCAGTTGAGTTCGAACTGTACTACAGCGTTTAATTTAAAAAATTTCAGCACATTTCACGCCGCTGATTGGCGGCGTAAATAACCTGAACGTTTTTTTGTTGCCGTGGAAACTTTAGCCCATCTCCGGATGGGCTTTTTTCACCGCGAATTCATCGTTCGAATGATAGTTTTCAGTCCCAAAAGGCTATAATGCACTAAATTAGTGCAGAGGAACGCTGTATGGCAACTGGCACATTGCCCGACGCGGGGCAGATTCTTAACTCTCTAATCAACAGTATTTTGCTGGTCGATAACGATCTGGTTATCCATTATGCCAACCCGGCAGCGCAGCAATTACTGGCACAAAGCTCACGCAAATTGTTCGGCACGCCATTACCGGAATTAACCGGCTATTTTTCGCTGAATATTGAGGTGATGAGCGAGAGTCTTGGAGCAGGCCAGGGCTTTACGGACAGCGAAGTGACGTTAGTGGTCGATGGCCGCGCGCACATTATGTCGCTGACCGCACAGCGTCTACCCGATGGTCTTATCTTGCTGGAAATGGCGCCGATGGATAATCAACGCCGTCTCAGCCAGGAACAACTGCAACATGCTCAGCAGGTCGCTGCACGTGATTTAGTGCGCGGACTAGCGCATGAAATTAAAAACCCGCTCGGAGGTTTACGCGGCGCTGCGCAGTTATTAACGCGTGCTCTGCCCGATCCTTCGCTGCATGAATATACCCGGATTATTATCGAACAGGCGGACCGCCTGCGTAATCTGGTTGATCGTTTACTGGGGCCCCAACAGCCCGGTATGCACGTCACACAAAGCATTCATCAGGTGGCGGAGCGCGTGGTGAATCTGGTCTCGATGGAGCTGCCGGACAATGTCTCGCTGGTGCGTGATTACGACCCGAGCCTGCCCGAGCTGCCACACGATCCCGATCAGATTGAGCAGGTGCTACTCAACGTAGTGCGTAATGCGTTGCAGGCGCTGGGTGACGAAGGTGGCACTATCGTGATCCGCACCCGTACCGCGTTTCAGCTGACGCTGCACGGCACCCGTTATCGCCTGGTGGCACGTATTGATATCGAAGATGATGGCCCTGGGATTCCTGCTCAGCTACAGGACACGCTGTTCTATCCGATGGTGAGTGGTCGTGAAGGAGGCACCGGTTTAGGTCTCTCCATCGCCCGCAGCCTGATCGATCAGCATTCAGGAAAAATAGAATTTAACAGTTGGCCAGGACACACCGAATTCTCGGTTTACCTGCCTATTCGCCAGTGAGGTTTCTATGCAACGAGGGATAGTCTGGATCGTCGATGACGATAGCTCCATCCGCTGGGTGCTTGAACGTGCGCTCACTGGAGCCGGTTTGAGCTGCGCGACATTTGACAGCGGCAATGAGGTGCTGGATGCACTCTCAAGTAAAACCCCAGATGTATTGTTATCGGATATTCGCATGCCGGGCATGGATGGACTGGCGCTGCTGAAACAGATTAAACAGCGTCACCCAATGCTACCGGTCATCATAATGACCGCGCATTCGGATCTTGATGCCGCCGTCAGCGCATATCAACAAGGCGCGTTCGATTATCTGCCCAAGCCGTTTGATATTGATGAAGCGGTCGCGCTGGTTGAACGTGCGATCAGTCACTATCAGGAACAGCAGCAGCCGCGTAATCAACCGGTGAGCGGCCCGACAACCGACATCATTGGCGAAGCGCCGGCGATGCAGGATGTGTTTCGCATCATCGGCCGTTTGTCGCGATCTTCCATCAGCGTGCTGATTAATGGTGAATCGGGTACCGGTAAAGAGTTAGTGGCGCATGCTCTGCATCGTCACAGCCCGCGTGCCAAATCACCGTTTATCGCGCTGAATATGGCGGCAATCCCGAAAGACCTGATCGAATCCGAATTGTTCGGGCATGAGAAAGGGGCCTTTACCGGGGCGAATCAGATCCGTCAGGGCCGTTTTGAACAGGCCGATGGCGGCACGCTGTTTCTTGATGAAATAGGTGATATGCCGCTCGACGTGCAAACCCGCTTGCTGCGCGTGTTGGCCGATGGCCAGTTCTATCGCGTGGGCGGCTACGCACCGGTGAAAGTGGATGTGCGTATTATCGCGGCAACCCACCAAAACCTTGAGTTGCGCGTGCAGGAAGGCAAGTTCCGTGAGGATCTGTTCCATCGCCTGAACGTGATTCGCGTGCACTTACCGCCGCTGCGTGAGCGTCGTGAAGATATCCCACGTCTGGCGCGCTACTTCCTGCAAGTCGCCGCGCGTGAGTTGGGCGTCGAAGCGAAGATTCTGCATCCGGAAACCGAAACCGCGCTGACGCGCCTGCATTGGTCCGGTAACGTACGCCAGCTGGAAAATACCTGCCGCTGGTTAACCGTGATGGCTGCAGGCCAGGAAGTACTGATTCAGGATCTGCCGCCGGAGCTGTTTGAGTCGAGCACGCCGGACAATCCAGTGCAGTCTCTGCCGGATAGCTGGGCCACCTTGCTGGCACAATGGGCGGACCGCGCGCTGCGTTCCGGTCATCAAAACCTGCTCTCTGAAGCGCAGCCGGAGATGGAGCGCACGCTGCTCACCACCGCCCTGCGTCACACTCAGGGACACAAGCAGGAAGCCGCACGTTTGTTGGGTTGGGGTCGTAATACCCTGACGCGTAAACTGAAAGAGCTCGGAATGGAATAAGTGAGAATCAGGGGAGCGCGATGCTCCCCTGAATTTTTATATCACCCGCGAGAATTGCTGCATGCGAGCCTTTTGGCGCAGATAACGATCGAAGCACATGCAGATGTTACGAATCAGTAAACGCCCAATTCCTGTGACATGCAGACTACGCCCACGCCGTTCCAGCAAACCATCCGCCATCAAAGGCGCCAGTAACGCTAAATCTTCCGCAAAATAGGTTTCGAAGGTGCTCGGCCACTGCGCTTCAATCGCCGCGAAATCTAATGAGAAATGACAAATCAGCGTTTTGATGACATCACGGCGCAGACAGTCATCGTCGCTTAGTGTCAAACCACGCCATAGCGCGTTCCCGCTCTGCTCCACGCTTGCATAGTATTCTTTCAATTCTTTTTGGTTCTGAGCATAACTGTCTCCCAGCATACTGATCGCTGAGACGCCGAATCCGACTAGCTCGGTTTCGCCTTGCGTGGTGTACCCCTGAAAGTTGCGGTGCAGTTCACCCGCACGCTGCGCAATGGCCAACTCATCATCCGGTTTGGCAAAGTGATCCATCCCGATGAACTGATAGCCTGCATCGGTTAAGGTGCCAATGGTTTGCTGCAGGATTTGCAGCTTCTGTTCCGCACCAGGTAGCTCTTCATCTTTGATTTTGCGTTGTGCAGCAAACAGCGTCGGCATGTGCGCGTAATTGAATACGCTGAGACGATCGGGATTAAGCGCGATGACTCGCTGTAAGGTGAAGGCAAAACTTTCGGGCGTTTGCAGCGGCAAACCGTAAATCAGATCCAGGCTGACTGAGCGGAATCCTCGCGCACGCGCACGCTCAACCAGCCCGAAGATAGTCTCTTCATCCTGCACGCGATTGACGCGCTCCTGCACCGCCTTATTGAAGTCCTGCACACCCATACTCAGGCGATTAAAACCTTCAGCACGCAGATGATCGATCATCGCCAGCTCAATTTCGCGTGGATCGACTTCGATCGACATCTCAACGTCATCAGCAATCTCAAAATGGCCGCGCAGCAGCGCCACCAGCCGGCTGACCTGAGCTTGATTGAGAAAGGTTGGCGTACCACCGCCCCAGTGCAACTGCGTGACGCGGCGTCCGGCAAACAGCGGCGCACGCTGGCGGATTTCCTGCTCCAGCACATCCAGATAGCGATCGGCCTTGTGCAGCTGGCGCGTCACAATCTTATTACAGCCGCAGAAGTAGCAAAGGCGATGGCAGAACGGAATATGGACATACAGCGACAGGGAACGTTGAGGATAGCGTTCAACCGCAAACTGGAAGCTTGCCTCGCCAAAGTTCTCATTGAACTCCAGCGCAGTGGGGTATGAGGTGTAACGCGGACCCGCGTAATTGTATTTTTCAATCAGCCGCTGGTCCCATTCAATCTGCTGCGATGACATGCTCACTCCTTACGGTGACGTCGTTTGAGGGAGGGTCGCGTTGCAGAAGAGGAGAGATAGCGGTGAGCCGTACGCCGGCGTAAACGCGACTTCAGACGCGACAGGCGACGAAGTTTAAACAATAACCACAGGAGATAACATGTCAGCAGCAGCGCTAAAATTGATCCAGGCCAAAGCATCAGCGAATACCTGTTTAGCGCGGCATGCGCAAATGCGCATGCCGATCAAAAATGACTTAGTTGCCTTTTAACAAGCGCATCATATCGACTTCGGCTTGTTCATCTTCAGCACCGTCATCCAACGCGATACCGAGGGTTTCCATCAGTTCGTCAATGCGATCCAGCGTCTGATCGAGCCATGCCTGATCTTCAGCGCTGAGTGTCTCACCACTTTCCAGACGGTCCAGTAAGGTGTCGAGGCGTTCATCATTTTCCAGCTTCGCCAGCTCTTCTTCCGGTGTCAGACGAACCTTCTCCGCTTTCGGTCTGGCTTTCGCTACCGGCTTTTTCTCCGGTACGGTTTTACCATCGGCCACCAGCGCAACCGGTTTTTTACTGCCAGTACGTGGATCGGCATTTTTCTGACCCTGGCCTTTGCCAGCGCCTTTGGTTTCCGGGTTAGCACGGCTGCCCGCTTTATGGCCGCTGTGCTTTTTATCGCGTTTACGATCGCGTGCTTCCTGGTTCAGTTCTTCACGCGATTTGCGTTTGGCTTTAGCAGCAGGTTTGCCACGCTGGGCTGGTGCAGGTTGCTTCATGGTGTCCGGTCTCGGCGATTTTTCTTCAGTATAGAATTGCGGCGAAATCTAGCAGAAAGATGACAAAGAAAAAAGGCGATAGCCTATGCTATCGCCTTATTTCGCACCTTCTACTGAAGGAATAACGGTATAAATCCTTTACAGCTCTCAACGTCCCGGTTGCTCCTTCGCCTCATCGCTCCTGCGAGTAATCCTTTTCCTTGTCCGACTCATACCTGAATCACATCCTGCCATGCTCCTGGTCATCCCCGACACTCCTGAGCGCATCATCCTGATGGGTGCTGCCGTGCACTGACTCCAAATGTAGACCAATCAGTAAAATGAACAAGTGAGACATGTCTTTAATTTAGAGCGGTAATTTTCAATATCTATTTATCTTATTGAAAATATTACGATATCCAACATATGAACATTCTATTAATCGGTAATGACTGGCAGTAATTATCGTCGATCTCTTACAAAGTGGCGCGTTAAGACGCTATCGGGCACTTTTGCGCCATAACAGGTATAATCAGCCCAATTGAACGAATCACTTTGCTGGAGCTTTACTTTGTCTGCTTTGAATTATCACATGACCCACTTCGTGCTCAGCGCCCCGGATATTCGCCATTTACCGGCAGATGTGGGCATTGAGGTCGCGTTTGCCGGACGCTCTAACGCAGGCAAATCCAGCGCGCTGAATACCATCACCAACCAGAAAAGCCTGGCGCGTACCAGTAAAACGCCAGGTCGTACTCAGCTCATCAACCTGTTCCAGGTCGTCGAGGGGAAAACCCTGGTCGACTTACCGGGTTATGGCTACGCCGAAGTCCCGGAAGAGATGAAACGTAAATGGCAGCGTGCGCTGTCTGAATATTTGCAGAAGCGCCAGGCACTGAAAGGCCTGGTGGTGCTGATGGATATTCGCCATCCGCTAAAAGACCTCGATCAGAATATGATTGAATGGGCAGTCCAGAGCGGCATCCCTGTACTGGTGCTGTTAACCAAAGCAGATAAGCTGGCATCTGGTGCACGTAAAGCGCAGCTCAAACTGGTGCGTGAAGCTGCATTGGGCTTTATGGGTGATGTGCAGGTTGAGATATTCTCATCACTCAAGAAGATCGGCGTTGATATCGTTCGCCAGAAACTGGATAGCTGGTTCAGTGAGCTGGAACCGGCGCAGGAAGATGAAGAAGCCCCTTCTGCGTAATGTGAAGTGCGGGTTTACGACCCGCTTTTCAGAAAAAGCCCAATAAAAAACGCCCCAGTCATAAATGACTGGGGCGGCTAAATATTCAGCCAAATCCGATTACGTGAAGTAAAAGGTCTGAAAGATAGAACATCTTACCTCTGTACCCTACGCGATGAACTTTACCTGATTTTTCCTGACCAACAAAGGGTTTTTTGTTGTTAAGTTTCAGGATTCCACATCTTTTTTACCGGGTTCGTCACACTTTGGCTTAAGGCGTGTAGTTTAATTACTAAAAAAATGCTTAGCCGATAGGCAGTTACAAAATGCGCATTTAACAAGTGGCTTTACATCGTTGCTGAACCGATTAAGTAAACTTTTTTCTTATGACGATGTCAGCGGCGTAGATATACCGCCGACAACGTTCCTTAGTGCGCCTGGTCCCAGTTATCGCCCGTTCCCACTTCAACCTGCAGCGGTACATCAAGTTTCATGCTGCTCTCCATCAGCTGGCGGATCTTCGCACTCGCACTCTCAACCGCGTCTTTATGGATCTCAAACACCAGTTCATCGTGTACCTGCATGATCATCTTCACAGCGTCATCCTGCTGTTGCAGTAACCAGCCATCTACAGCGATCATCGCGCGTTTGATAATGTCCGCTGCGGTGCCCTGCATCGGGGCGTTAATCGCCGCGCGCTCTGCCGCCTTACGACGAATGGCGTTGCTGGAGCTGATGTCCGGAAGCCACAGGCGGCGACCATCCAGTGTCTCCACGTAGCCCTTATCTGCCGCCTGAGTGCGAGTCTCTTCCATGTAACGCAGTACGCCCGGATAACGCTCAAAGTAGAGATCCATATACTTTTTCGCTTCGCCAGCACCGATATTCAACTGGCGCGACAGACCGAAGGCGCTCATGCCATAAATCAGGCCAAAGTTAATTGCCTTGGCACTGCGGCGTTGCTCACCTGAAACCTTGCTCAGCGCGACACCAAAGACTTCTGACGCTGTCGCGCGGTGAATGTCTTCACCCTGCGCAAACGCATCCAGCAGGCCTTTATCCTGCGACAGATGCGCCATGATGCGCAGTTCAATTTGAGAGTAGTCAGCCGCGACGATGCGATTATCTTTACCTGCGATAAAAGCCTGACGAATACGACGGCCTTCATCGTTGCGCACCGGGATATTTTGCAGGTTGGGATCGGTAGATGAGAGACGTCCGGTGGCCGTGACCGCCTGATGATAAGAAGTATGCACGCGGCCGGTAATCGGATTGATCATCAAAGGCAATTTGTCGGTATAAGTCGACTTCAGCTTAGACAGGCCACGATGCTCCAGAATCACTTTGGGCAGCGGATAGTCCAGCGCCAGTTCAGCCAGCACTTCTTCGCTGGTTGACGGTGCGCCACCCGGCGTTTTCTTAGTGGGCTTGATGCCCTGCTTTTCAAACAGAATGGTTTGCAGCTGTTTGGTGGAGGAGAGATTAAACGGCTCGCCTGCCAGCTCGTGCGCTTTCAACTCCAGTTCCGCCAGACGTGCGGTCAGCTCCTGCGAATGTTTGGCCAGGATGTTTTGATCGATCAATACGCCGTTGCGTTCAATGCGTGAAATCACGGTCACCAGCGGCATCTCGATATCGGTGAAGACCTGCTTCGGACCCGCTTCCTGCTCCAGCTTCGGCCACATCTGCAGATGCAACTGCAGCGTGACATCTGCGTCTTCTGCAGCGTAATGAGCGGCCTGCTCGATAGCAATCTGGTTGAAGGTCAGCTGATTTTTTCCTTTACCGGCAATCTCTTCGAAGGTGACGGTTTTATGGTTCAGCCAGCGCGAAGCCAGGCTATCCATATCATGTTTGCCGCCGACGCTGCTCAGGCAATAAGATTCCAGCATGGTGTCGAATTTAATGCCGTTCAGCTCAATATCGTAGTTCTTCAGCACGCCACGATCGTATTTGAGGTTCTGACCGACTTTTGCAGATTTAGCGTCTTCCAGTAGCGGTTTTAGCTTTTTCAACACGTCGCTGCGGTCGAGTTGTTCTGGCGCATCAAGATAGTCATGGGCCACCGGAAGATAAGCGGCTTCACCGGGCGCAACCGCAAAGGAGAGGCCGACAATGTTGGCACTCCAGCTATCCAGAGAATCGGTTTCCAGATCGAAGGCAAAGAGTTCTGCTTTTTTCAGTTTTTGCAGCCACTCGTCGAAGGTTGTCTCATCCAAAATGGTGACGTAGCCGTCAGATGACAACACGCTAGCGGTTTCCGCCACTGCAGCCACAGGTTCAGTCGCCAGCGATTTCTGCGCCTGCACATTGCTCTTTTTGCCCTGCAACCAGGTGCCGTCCTGTAAATCGCTGATCCAGCGTTTAAATTCATAGCGGCCGAACAGATTCTGCAGTTTTTCAACGTCCGGCTCGTTGACGGTGAGTTGCTCACAACCCAGTTCCAGTTCTACGTCAGTCTTAATGGTCGCCAGCTGATAGGACAGGAATGCGACTTCGCGGTTCTGCTCCAGCTTCGCTGCCATAGTCTTCGCGCCACGGAACGAGAGATCCGCCACTTTATCCAGGTTGTCGTAAATCGACTGCATACCGCCCAGGCCCTGCAGCAGCGCCTGTGCCGTTTTCTCACCCACGCCAGGCACACCCGGAATGTTATCCGAGCTGTCACCCATCATGGCAAGGAAATCGATAATCAATGAAGGCGGCACACCGTATTTTTGCTCAACCTCTTCCGGGCCCAACACGGTGTTGGTCATGGTATTGATCAACGTAATGCCCGGCGTGACCAGCTGCGCCATATCCTTATCACCGGTACTGATCAGCACTGCACGGCCCTGCTTTTCTGCTTCCAGTGCCAGAGTACCAATCACGTCATCAGCCTCAACGCCGGTCACTGCCAGCAGCGGTAATCCCATCGCTTTGACCATCTCGTGCAGCGGCTCGATCTGTGCACGCAGATCGTCGGGCATTGGCGGACGATGCGATTTGTAGTGCTCGAATAATTCATCGCGGAAAGTTTTGCCTTTCGCATCGAAGACCACGGCCACATGGCTCGGCTGATACTGCATCAGCAAACTTTTCAGCATGTTGAGCACACCGTACATCGCGCCCGTGGGCTCGCCTGCACTGTTGGTCAGCGGCGGAAAGGCATGATACGCCCGGTAGAGATAAGAGGATCCGTCTACCAGAATCAGGGGATTTTCTGCAATTTGCGCCATAGGTTCGTATTTTCTTCGTTGCGATAATGAGGGCTATAAGGATGCCACAACCAGAGAGGAATGTTGAATCAGAGCAGGGATGTCAGGATCTTTTTCGTTGTTACGCGGAGTGGATCGCAAGGATCGGTCTGTGGATAACTTTGTGCGTAAAATTCATAACGTATTGTTATTTACGCTTATTGCAATCATTTTACAGATAAAAGTTATTGTTTTTCAATTTGTTATTAACTTACCGTGATGAAGCGCGCCTTTTTGAAAAGGTGATCGTCCATGTGGATATTAAGCGGAGGGTTAACGGGGATATCATGATTACGTCATGGGAAAGGAAGTAAAAACGCCGACATCGCCGGCGTTTATTCGAGCTTAATTACTTCTTCTCAACCAGGAATTTCACTACGTTGGCATAATCGGCAACGAAATTGTCCATAGAACTGGTGTCCAGGCCGCCGTTGTTCACCATGTATTTGCCGTTAACGAAGATGGCTGGCACGCCCTGCAGATTAAGATCGGCTGCCGCTTTCTGCTGCTGGGCGACCAACGCTTTTACCGCAAAGCTATTCCAGGCTGCATCATAATCTTCTGATGAGATGCCAGCAGCCTGGATGAAGGTGGCTTTCAGGCTCGCCGCATCGGTAATGGTTTGGGTTTTCTGAATACCGTCAAAGATCGGTGCAGTGACTTTGCTTTCCACGCCCAGCGCCATCGCGACCGCCCAGGCTTGAGTCACAACAGGACCGAAGTCTCCGCCGAGGAAATCAACGTGATATTTAGTCACTTTAGTGTCTGCTGGCAGGTTCTTTTTCACGGCATCACTCACGTGATAGACGCGTTCGAACTGGTAGCAGTGCGGGCAGAAGAAGGAGAAGAACTCCAATACCTGTGGCTCACCAGCAACCGGCTTTGGCAGCGTGACGAATTGTTTGCCGTCATTGAACTGTGCCGCTGAGGCGCCAAATGCCAGCATTAAACCTACCAGCGCAAACATAATCTTTTTCATCGTGAAAAAATCTCCTGAGTACTTCATTAAAATTGCGGGCTAAGCTGCAACGGGGGTTGATGTAACAGCCTCTCCTGCTCGATAAATAGTGCAATCTGTCGGCGCCAGAAATCCTCATCGGTCATCCAGGGAAAGGCGCGCGGAAAAGCCGGGTCCTGCCAGCGGCGTACCACCCAGGCCAAATAATAAACCATGCGCATAGCGCGTAAAGGCTCAATCAGTGACAATTCATGTAAATCAAAGTCACTGAATTCATTATAAGCTTCCAGCAGAATATCCCACTGAATCAGCTGTTCCTGACGATCGCCGTTTACCAGCATCCACAGATCCTGCACTGCAGGCCCGTTGCGTGCATCGTCAAGATCGACAAACATCGGGCCATCGCGCCACAGGATATTACCTGGATGGCAGTCGCCATGCAGCCTGAGCGGCTGCCATTTATCATGCCAGCGCTGCTGTAGGGTGCCGATAAGTTTATCAACGGCGTTCAGCAGCGCATCCTTCAGGGCAGCCGGTACCAGCGTGCTTTGCTCCAGCTCCTGGCGAGGTTGTAAGACATACTCTTCCAGGCCGAAGGTTGGACGCTGTTGAAACAAGCTCTGGCGACCTGTTTGATGGATGCGACCAAGAAAGCGGCCCACCCACTCCATCTGTTCTTCATTATCGGTTTCATACTGTCGCCCACCCAGGCTTGGGAAAACGGCAAACATAAAACCAGCATGGTGATTCAGCGTACTGCCCTGCAGTGCCAGTGGTGCTGCAACAGGCACTTCATCGGCCAGCAGATCATGCGTGAACTGGTGCTCTTCCAGAATTTGTTGCGCACTCCAGCGTTGTGGCCGATAGAACTTAGCCACATAGCGACGTTTGTCGTCATCACTAAACTGATAGACACGGTTTTCGTAGCTATTGAGGGCGGTTAAGCCGGATTCGACACGCAGACCCGCATCCCAAAGTGCATCCAGGATGACATCGGGGTCCAGCGTCTGGAAATTAAAGGCGGCTTCGCTCATCATTTTGCCTGTGTGTTACCGTTGCAAGGAATGCGCAAGGATAACACTACTCATCATCCTTAATCACACCGCGTGCACGTAATAGCGCGGTTTTGAAGTCCACTTCATAATCCTTTTTCAGTCCGGGAATTTCCGCATCGCAGCCAGCGTCACGCATTTTGAGATGGTAAATCAATATGTCATCGGTTAATTCACTTAATGGGCCACTGAAGCCTGATTCCTGCGCCAGTTTCTGTAAAAATGCCAGCAGGTTAAGGTCAGACTCCTTTTGCCAGGCCGGTTGCAGGAGTTCGAACAATTCATTAAGTCGGTGATATTTCATCATTGATTCCTCTATGCAGTGATAGGCTGCCGTTATGCAAGTATCGTCCAGTATGATCAAGGAGACGAAAATGACCGCATTTACCGGCGTGATCCTCGCAGGTGGGCAAGGCAGTCGTATGGGCGGCCTGGATAAAGGGCTGCTGGAATTGCAGGGCAAACCGCTTTATCAGCATGTTTTGCAGCGTTTGATGCCACAGGTCAATATTGTGTTGATAAGCGCCAACCGTAACATTGATCGTTATCAGGCTAGCGGTTGTCAGGTCGTTACTGATTCGATGCCAGATTACCCCGGTCCGTTGGCAGGCATGTTAAGTAGCTTGCAGCACAGTAAGACCGAGTGGGTCGCCTTTTGTGCCTGTGATACGCCCTGGTTACCGGAGGACTTCGTTGCGCGATTATGGCAGCAGCGCGGCGCGGCACCTGCGGTGTGGGTACGATCAACGCAGCGTGATCATCCTGCATTGGCACTGGTCAATCGATCACTGGCTGACGGTCTGGAAGCCTGGCTGCTTCGTGGTGAGCGGCGTTTAATGCAGTTTCTGCGTGAACATGGTGGGCATGCCGTGACGTTCACAGATTCTGAGGCAGCTTTCCGCAACATTAATACGCCCGACGATTTAGTTGATGGGGAAAAGCAGTGATGAGCGTGGCTTTACTGGCGATCGTTGCGTGGAGTGGCACCGGAAAAACCACTTTGCTTCAACAGGTGATCCCTCTGCTTAAGGCTCGCGGTATTCGTTCTGGGTTAATCAAACATACCCATCATCAAATGGACATTGATACGCCGGGAAAAGATAGCTATCTGCTGCGAAAAGCAGGTGCCGATCAGGTGATTGTTGCCAGTACTCAGCGCTGGGCATTGATGTGCGAGACTCCTGATCAGCCGTTGAATCTGGCTGAACTGGTCGCGCGGATGGACAGTTCCACACTGGATTTGGTGTTGGTTGAGGGCTTTAAAGATGAGCCAGTACCCAAAATCGCGCTGTGGCGGCGTGATGCCAGAGGTGAAGTGGCTGATTTACTGGATGAATACGTGGTTGCGCTGGCCAGCGATGAGAATTTAACGATCGACCGCCCACTTCTCGATATTAATCAGCCGGTTAAGATTGCTGATTTTATTGAAAACTGGCTGAGAAAAAGCCAGTAGCCAGGCGGTTTTATGATCGTCTGGCTAAACTTCACACGTCAGTTTCAGGCGTAAAACAATCCTGATTTCGCCGATCTGCAGACGTAAAAAAACCCTGAACTTTCGTTCAGGGTTTCTTCACTTATTTGATGCCTGGCAGTTCCCTACTCTCGCATGGGGAGACCCCACACTACCATCGGCGCTACGGCGTTTCACTTCTGAGTTCGGCATGGGGTCAGGTGGGACCACCGCGCTACAGCCGCCAGGCAAATTCTTGTGCTCTGTCCTGTGTCTTTTGTGCTGATGCTGCGTTGCTCTCCCTCGCGTAACTCAGTCACATACCTCAGTATGCTCCTTCGTTCCGTCCCGGTCGGCGCCTTGCCTCAGCGCAAAATCCTTCGGACTTAACTCCGCAGGACATCGCTAATTCTTTTATCCGGATGAACAAAGCTGAAAATCTACTTCTGCGTCTCTCAAAAAACGCCTCTGGCGTTGTAAGGTTAAGCCTCACGGGTCATTAGTACCGGTTAGCTCAATGCATCGCTGCACTTACACATCCGGCCTATCAACGTCGTCGTCTTCAACGTCCCTTCAGGACTCTCTGGGAGTCAGGGAGAACTCATCTCGGGGCAAGTTTCGTGCTTAGATGCTTTCAGCACTTATCTTTTCCGCACTTAGCTACCGGGCAATGCCATTGGCATGACAACCCGAACA
>NZ_JBBCKX010000011.1:0-126282 GCF_037153115.1 Pantoea sp. USMM079 | reverse complement strand
CATCACTGGCGCAGCATAAGCCTGTTGCATGACCGGATAGCCAGCGTTCGCAGGTGAACGGCTGATACGAACTGACTCTTCGCCTTCAGAGATTTCCAGCTCGGAGATGCCGGACTCTTCAACCAGTTCGATCAGTTTCTTAATTTTACGAATATCCATGAAAAACTTTTCCTACGCGTTATCAACTCGCAGCAGTTATAGCAGAGGGGATTCTTGAGCAGGACATAGGGAGTTCAGTTGGGGTTATAAGGAAAAGGTGGCGGAGTGGATCGTTGGTCATCTGAATTTTATCCCCAGGTGGGGATATCGTGGATAATATTGCAGTCTTAAAGGTAAACGACTTATTAGGGAGGCGTAATCTTATTACGCCTCTTATGAATAACCGTTACTTCTTCAGACTAATTTTCTGCAGGGCTTCCCACAGCCGCGTTTTATCACCCTGTTCCAGATTCGCTTGATCAAGCGTGTGCAGAAAGGCGGCTTTATCGGTGAAGGGTTTGCCCTGCGCTAACTGCGCACGGATACCGCTCAGAATGCTGGCGCTCAGCACATTAATTTTGCTTCTGACCTGATCCAGCGGCAAAGGCTGCCAACCTTGATCAGGTGTGGAGAGCCAATCTGCGCGATAGCGATATTGAATCGCTTTTGCTGCATCCATCTGAGCCTGCACAAAGGGTTTCACAGACTCGCCCGCTAAGCCCAGCTTTTCGGCTTGCTGCACAGCACTGGCCAGCACTTTTTCTTCTTGCGGCAGATCTTCAATCGCAAGATGATTGGCGGCTTTATATCCGGCCACATCCTTCATATAGGACAGGCGTTGATTGATCAGGGAAGCCACATCGCTATCAATGACAGGTGCCGCCAGCGAGGTGGCCGAGCAAGATAACCCAATTAACAAAATGATTTTACTGAAATAATTCCGATTCATCTCTCTTAGCCTCTTTTTCCATGAGTCACATTGCGTCGCTAATTTAACTTTTTTTTACTGGCACCGAAACCTTTCCGCCCCCTCCAGCGAACTGATGTATTGAGTCACTAAAACCGGACCTCCCTTACATCGCAGGAGCAGATAATGAAATCGTTTAAAACCCTCGTTTGTACTCTGAGCATCACCGCCGCATTGGGCCTCTCTGCCACCGCTTTTAACGCCAGCGCCGCGCTGCCGGTTGGCGCAAAAGCACCAAATTTTGAACTGCAAGGTGCATTAGCCGGCAAACCATTGACCTTCTCGCTGCAAAAAGCGCTGCAAAAAGGGCCAGTGGTGCTGTATTTCTTCCCGGCCGCATTCAGTGCGGGCTGTACGATTGAAGCGCATGACTTCGCCGAAGCCACCGACAACTTCACCAAAATGCACGCCACAGTTATTGGTGTGACTGCAGGCAATACCGATCAGGTGAGCGATTTCTCTAAACTGGAGTGCCGTGACAAATTCGCTGTTGCCGCCGACCCAGGTGCTAAAGTGGCCGCTCAGTATCAAACCACCATGCAGATGAAAGGCAAAACCCTTTCCGATCGCACCTCTTATGTGATTGCGCCTAATGGCGACATCCTGCTGAGTTACACTGATAGAAACCCGGATACGCACATCGAGAAAGCCCTCGCCGCCGTGAAGCAGTACGACGCTGCACATCCGCAAACTAACTAAGCAAAGAGGCCAGCGATGTTAACCGCCATGCTGGCCGCCTTTATTGGCGGCATCATTCTGAACTTAATGCCCTGCGTCTTTCCGGTCATCTCCCTGAAAGCGCTCGGCCTGCTGCGCCACACTGATAATGCCGCCAACGCGCGTCGTGAAGGTTTAGGCTTTTTACTGGGCGTGATCGTTACCATGATGGCGCTAGCGGGTATTTTGCTGGCCGCGCGTGCAGGCGGTGCCGCCGTGGGCTGGGGATTCCAGTTACAGTCCCCCCTGGTGATTGCATTGTTGTCACTGGTGATCCTTGCCGCTGCGCTCAATCTGCTCGGCGTATTTGAAGTGGGCCTGTCGGTACAACGTGTAGGATCCGTTGAAATCAATCGCGGCGCCTTCTTACGTTCTGCACTCACTGGCGTATTGGCGATTTTGGTTGCCACCCCTTGTGCGGCTCCGTTTATGGCTAGTGCGATTGGCTATGCCCTGGTGCAACCCCCTGCTGTGGCGCTGGTGATCTTCTTCGCCCTGGCACTCGGTTTCGCAGCGCCTTTCACACTGATTTCTCTTTTCCCTCAGCTGGCGAGATTCTTGCCTCGTCCAGGCGCATGGATGGATGTACTGAAGCGCGGTTTAGCCTTCCCGATGTTTGGCGCTTATGCCTGGCTGGTGTGGGTGCTCGCGCAACAGGCAGGCAGCGCGGCATTGGCTACACTGTTAGCAGCCTCAGTGGTAGTAGCATTCGCGGGCTGGCTATATGGGATGGCGCAACATCGCCGCTTTGCCGGTAAAGGCCATAAAGTGCTGTTCGCCGTGACCGCCGTATTGGTTATCGCCGTGCTGGCCCCACTGCCGCAGTTAATTCAACCGGGCGCAGCGCTGGCAGGTGACCAGGTAGCCAGCCAGCTCACTAAAGAGAAGTGGACACCGCAAGCCGTCGCCTCTCAACGTGGACACGGTAAAGCCATCTTTGTCGATTTCACAGCCTCATGGTGTATTACCTGTCAGGTGAATGAAAAAACCTCCCTTTCGACGCAGGCAGTGAAAGACGCGTTGGCAAAAACCGGTACGGTGTATATGGTGGCGGACTCCACCAAGTTTAATCCCGATGTCGATGACGCCATGAGCGAGTTTGGTCAGGGCGGACTGCCGATGTATCTGGTTTACCCCGCCGATGGCGGGCCGCCAAAAGTGCTACCGCAAGTGCTGACACCGAGCATTGTGTTGAATGCGCTGCAAGCGGCCAGCACCAAGGCGTAATTGTTTCAAGGCGGATTATGCAAGCAAGTGATAGCGCGCGCGAAAGTTGGCCCGCGCTAATGGAACAGGCGCAGGCGGGCGATCAACTCGCCTACACCCGACTGCTCAAAGCGCTAGTGCCGGTGATACGCGGGCAAATACGCCAACAACTCACCGACCAGGCATTAGTGGAAGATGTGATTCAGGATGTGCTGTTAACAGTGCATCGGGTGCGTCACACCTATGATCCTGCCTACCCGTTTTTACCCTGGCTGATGGCCATCATCTCCGCTCGTGCCGTGGATGCCCTGCGGCGACGCGGACGCCATCAGCAATGGGAAGTCCATGAAGAAACGCTAACTGAAGCTGCCATTGCGCCAGAGGCACCATCGCTGGATACACAAGAGGAAGTGGCTGGCTATCTGCGCCAGCTTCCCTCGCGCCAGCGCGAGATTGTCGAGCATGTTCACTTGCGCGAAATGAGCCTGACGGAAGCGGCAGAACATAACAATTTAAGTGTGGCAGCGGTGAAGTCGCTGCTGCATCGCGCGCTGAGTAATCTGCGTCGCTTTGGAGCACACCATGAATAACCATGACCTGTTAATCGAAAAACTCAGCCGCGACATGCAGCCCGTTCAACCAACGCGGCCGACTTATTGGCGTGTCTTAGTGTGGCTGCTACTGGCACTGCCCTGCGGCATCGTCGCCAGTTTTCTGGTCCAGCGTACGTTAACCGATTGGTCACAACCCGGTGCGATGCGCGCGCTCATCCAGTTGGCGCTGGCGTTTGTGCTCGGCTTGTTCGCGATTCGTAATGCGTTCAACATGAGCATCCCTGGTCGCCGCAGTGTCAGTTGGAAAGTGCTGCTGCCGCTGGGTTTATTGTGGTTGGGCCTGAGCCTGAGCAGTATCCCGCACGCCGCAGTGGAGGCACATGATAATGACAGCACGCGCTGTTTTACCTTCCTGTTAGTGGTGAGCACACCAATGATGGTGCTGATGATTGCCAGTTTACGCAAGACACGTGCACTCCATCCGGTACGCAGCCTGGCGATGGCCGGACTGGGCATATCCTGCATGGCCGTCACCATGCTGGCGTTTTGCCATCCGGTGCATCTGCACGCCATGGATTTTGTCATGCATCTGGCCGCGATTGCGGTGATTATTGTTCTGACAGTGCTGCTTGGTCGCCGCTGGGTAAGATTAGGTTGAGGTGATAAAAGGATGTCATTCTCCCTCTTAAAATAGAAAACAGGAGTCTGGCTCTCATTAAATCTACCTCATCACTATCCTTTGATGTGTTAAGTTAATTAATGGAGAGAGGCAATCAAGTGAAGGAATACACATGCCAGTGCTTAACAAGGGGGATTCAAATATGGCCATAATGCCAATGTCATACAGCCCCAATACATTACAACGACGTTTTGAGATTATTGATGAGTTTGAAATGGGTAGTTCTACTTACTGGATTATCTATGATCGAAAAACACCTTTTTCAGCAGTCGTCGATGCTGGTCCAGCATTAATTGAGAACGATTTACGCCATCGCGTCATTGCTACGTTGGAACTGATTCGCGTTGAAAATTTTGATGGGCTCAGCGTAAAGTCATTCTGGCAAGATGCTGCCGCGCTGCAGGTTGAAGGGGTTGTTGTACAAGAGATCATGCAAGGTTTTGGTCTGGCAACCCGCATGTATGAAACCTTGGTGGTGCATCAACATATCACGCTGATGAGTGATCATCACCACTATGAAGGCGGAAAAGCACTTTGGAAACACATTGCGCAAAAGTCTCGTCTGTTGCAGGTTTTTGTTTTAGATACAAACGAAGGTAAATTTTATCCCTACGATGGCACCAAAATACGTTATGACGGCATTTGCATCCCCGAAAGTAAAATATGGAGTGTTCATCCTGATGAATCCTTGCAGGGGATTATTTTGATTGCTGAGGGTAAAGAAAAAGTCTCAGAATTATCCGTCCCTGTTATATAAACAGGTACAAATAAAGGTGATCAGAACGGCAGCGCATGGAATGTAAAATATCGCGCTGCCCGTCTTTCTGTGTTCCTGTAATTAAAACCCAACCCTTAGGCTTCTTCAGTCACCTTCTTTTCTTCATTTCGAGCAATGTCGTAAGCGGCCTGTGCTTGTTCCATCACCGGACCGTACTCCATCGCCCAACTCGCCAGGGCCATAAAGGGCTGCTGCAGCGTCTGCGATAAAGGTGTGATGCTGTATTCCACGCTTACCGGCGAAGTTGGTAGCACTTTACGGTTCACAAGACCATTGCGCTCCAGACGTTTGAGCGCATCCGCCAGTGCCTTATGCGTAATCCCATCCAGTCTGCGACGAATCTCATTGAACCTTGAGGGCTGTGTGCAAAGCACGGTGAGAATTAATATCGACCATTTATTAGTGATGTTTTCCAAAACAGGTCGGGTTTTACCGATATCAATCAAAGGCTTGTCAGTTTTCTCATTCATGGCGATATACCCATATATATCTGATATAAACTAAGTGCGTAATTGATATCAAGTATAGTTTTTATATCATCTGGGTTCCACTCTTAAAGGAGCATTGCAGATGAGCAGATTAGAAAACAAAGTTGCCGTGGTACTGGGCGGCGCAAAAGGTATCGGTTTGGCGATCAGCCAGCGTTTCGCCAGCGAAGGAGCAACCACCTGGTTCACCTCCCGTCGTGAAGAGGAATTAGCCACGGCCAGCCGCAAGATATCCGGCATTGCTAAACCGTTACGCGCCGATGTCAGTCAGAACGAAGAGCTGGCCGGTATTATGGACACCATCAAAAGCACGTCAGGCCATTTGGATGTGTTGGTGATCAATGCGGGTATGTCGGAATACGCTCGGTTAGACGAGATCAGTGAGTCTCACTACGAGCAGATTTTCGGACTTAACGTGCGCTCGCCGCTCTTTGCCTTACAAGCTGCATTGCCCCTGCTGAAACCTGGCGCGAGCGTGGTGTTGATTGGCTCGATTGCGGATGTGATTGGCACGGAAGGCTATGGTGTTTACTCTGCCAGCAAAGCCGCTCTGCGCTCCTTTGCCCGCACCTGGACCCGTGAACTCGCCGCACGCGGTATCCGCGTCAATGTGGTCGCACCCGGCCCTGTGGATACTGAAATGATGGCAGCAGCTTCAGAACAGGTTCGAAATGGACTCACCAGCGCCATCCCCCTCGGCAGAATGGCACAACCGGAAGAGGTGGCGAATGCTGCGTTGTTCCTTGCCAGTGATGAGAGTAGTTATATCGCGGGCGCTGAGATCTGCGTTGATGGTGGATTGACCCAGGTTTAGATGCGGCATACAAACAGCCATCGCAGGATGGCTGTCACTTCATTTCAGGGCAGACACGGTTCGAAATCAGTATGCTTTTCTCACCACACCTTAGGCACTCTAAGATCACTCACCCATCACAACATCGAATCACTGATATTGGGCGGAGGACTCACGCGCATCACCACTTTCATTGGAATATTTTTAGCGGGATGGCCTTTTTCAAATCGCCACTTGTTCACCGCTCTTATAACCGCGTCATCAAACAGATGGTCGGGTGTGGATTGCACAATGCGCATTTCACTGACCTTCCCTTGCGCATCGACATCATAAAAAAATTGCACCTTTCCTTCGATATGATTCTTTGCAGCATAAAAAGGATATTCAGGCTTATCCATTCGCAGGGCTTTGGGATGCGCTTTATTGGCGGATGAAGTGGTGCAACCTGCTAATGCCAGAGTGAGAACGATGGGAATGACCTTAAACATAACAACCTCCTGTTGTTGAGAATCATTCTCATGTTATCATCACATGATATCAACAAGATAGCGCCAGTTTAGCGTAAAGAGACCTTCATTAGGCTTCTGCTACCATGTTCACCCATCAAGATTAAGGATTAATCGCCGATGAAAAACATCGTATTTATCTACATGCCCAGTCCAACATTGTTCAGAACACCGGGATTCGGAATAGGTGGCGGATTGTTGGCCTATTTTCGCGAAGACAAATATATCGCCGCAGTGCAGAAGGCGATTGATAAACGCCAATTAAGCTGGCTATTCACCCGCGACACCACAGAATCGAATATTGAAGAGCTTATGGAATCAGGCGTCGAGTTACTGGTCCTCGCTCCCGGCCTACGTTTTATGTTTTATCGCAAAAATTTTGATAAGCAACGCATGGTGTTTCTCACCACTATGGAATACCTGAGTAACGACGTCCGGCCTGTTATGCGTAAAATACGGGAACGGGAAGACAGGGAAGGTTTGTTGCGCTAAAGGGCTCGTATACCTAATGTCAGATATTGCAGCCTCAAAATAGTATGAGTTGTTGTTGATGAAGGTGCGCGTTGATGCGCACCTGGAAAACCGAGCGCGATGAATAAAGTTACTGCGGAATCACCTTCTCCGCTTTCAGCCGATCAAAAAGCGCAATAAACGAATCCAGCGTTGAACGGTATCCGGTGAATCCCGCTTTGCGGCTTTTGCTCATGTCGGTGAACGCTTCCATCGGACGCCCAAGGTCCGCATCGGTGTGCCACCACGATGCCAGCTTATTAACGTCCGCCTCTTGCAGTTGTTCGCGCGCGGCAATTTCACGCCATGCGTCAGCGGCCTGCTGCATGCGTCCTTCTAACGGCATCATCTGTACAGGATACGCGGCGGGCTCAACGTTAAAGTAAGCGGCCAGTCGCGGCCACAGCCAGTTCCAACGGAATACATCGCCGTTGACCGCGTTGAAGTCCTGATTGGCTGCTTCATCCGCTGTCGCTGCCCACAGCAGCTGCTCCGCCAGCAAACCGGCGTCAGTCACATCAGCAATACCGTTCCACTGTTCCGGCGAGCCGGGGAAGATAAATGGCCAGCCTTTCTCGCGACACAGCGTGGCATACACCGCCAGCGTCTGCCCCATATTCATGGCGTTGCCCACTGCATAACCGATGATGGTGTGCGGGCGATGCACGCTCCAGCGATAGCCATATTGCTCGGCACCGGCAAAGATTTCATCTTCCTGCGCATAGTAGAAGTTATCGACCGGCTGGCGTCCCTGTTCTTCACGGAACGGCGTCACCGGCACAGCACCTTTGCCATACGCCTCAAATGGCCCCAGATAGTGTTTCAGCCCGGTCACCAGCGCCACGTGCGCACCGTTCAGGCGCTCACCCAGCGCTTCAATCACATTACGCACCATGCCGCCGTTCACGCGAATGTTCTCTTTTTCGTTCTCCTGACGCGCCCAGACGCTAAAGAACACCGCATCAGGCTTCTCTTGTTGCAGTGCAGTGCTGACCGCATCAGCATCGGTCAGATCTGCGGTCAGACTGCGGCAACCTTCAGGGATCGCGCCGCGTCCACGAGATAATCCAGTCACCAGCCATCCTTCACTTTGCAGTTTTTCCGCCAGCGCACGCCCAATCACGCCGCTAATGCCGACAATTAACGCCTGCTTTTGCATTTCAATTCTCCTCGGTTTCGGTAATCATTAGCCTAATAGAGAATTCAATTCCTATCTCTGGCTTTAATTCACATCATTCACAACCTGGATTCACGAATAGATGCACGATCAACGCCTTAAAGACATTGTGCCCTTTGTAGCCAGTGTTGAGAGTGGCAGTTTCGCAGCGGCGGCGGAACGTTTGCACCTGACCGGTTCCGCAGTCAGTAAAAGCGTCACACGGCTGGAGACTCGTCTTGGTTCACGTTTGCTGGAGCGCACCACGCGCAGTCTGAAGCTCACCGATGCAGGCAACGCCTACTACCAAACCTGCCTGCGCATTATGGAGGAGCTGGCCGAAGCCGAAGCGGTGCTGGCGGCGCAGCGCACCATTCCCTCGGGGCGATTGCGCGTGGCGGTGCCGAATACCTATGGCCGCCTTGGCGTCATGCCGCTGCTGATTCCATTTTGTCAGCAACATCCCGAGCTGGAACTCAATCTCACCTTCTCGGATCGTTTTATCGATCTGTTTGATGAGGGGATCGATGTCGCGGTGCGCATTGGCGGATCGCCGGATGTACCCGCTTCACTCGGCTGCCGACAGATGGGCCGCGAGCGTATGGTGTTTTGCGCTGCACCCGATTATCTGGCGCGCCATGGACGTCCTCACAATGAAAGCGAACTATTGCAACATCAGGCCATCATGTATGAACGCGTGGATGGCAGCAGCAAGCCCTGGCTGTTTACTACTGCCGATGGGCATCCGCACTGGCGCAATGTGCCACACCGGATGGCACTGGGTGACGTGGATGCACAAGTGCAGGCGCTGTGTGGCGGATTAGGCGTGGCGCAGATGCCCTCCTGGCTGGTGCGCGAGCCACTGGCGCGCGGTGAACTGGAGATTATCTTGCCGGAGCAACAGCCCGATGGATTGGCTCTGACGCTGATATGGCCACGCCGCAAGCAGCTGTTGCCGAAAGTCGATGCACTGTTGGCGGCGCTGGCAGAATTACAGATTCGCTGAGGTGGGCGGCCTGAAGGCCGCCTGCTACCGCGAGCGCGGCCATAATGACGTGCAGGTTTTTCAGCGGGCCAGTGTCCCCGTATCAGGATTGTACGGGGGATCCTGTTTAATTTTCGGGCTCAAACAGTGCGCGGGCGTAATTCTGTGAAGAGACATTTTTCTCGCTGTGCGGGATCTCCACGCTATCGATGAGCTTGGCTTGCTGATAGCTTTTCACCGTCTCATGCTGAGTGAGTTGCTGCGTGGTCTGCGCAGCCAGCTCACCTTTTTTGTTCTGGGAAACCACGGTCTGGCTGCGCTCTTCATCGTCAATCAGATGATAGCGGTAATTTTGAGATGACTTAAGTGCCGTCAGTTTCGCTGCCCCGTCTGAATCCAGTGCGGTGTGGAAACTGGCTTTGAGTTTGAACAGCGTATCCTGTGTCAAATCCTGGGTATCAGTGTGCTGTTGCGAGCGGGTTTGCTGCGCGACCTCTAAAGAGAAAGTGTCCTGCTCATCCGGTTTATAAGGATTATTAGAGCGCGGCGTCTGCTGATAGCTGGCGGAAAAATCGGCCAATCCACTAATGGCACCGTTTTTAGCGGCATTAGCATCAATGGAGATCACTCGCTGGGTATTCACGCTGTGGCTTGCCTGTCCTTGCGTAGTATTCAGCGCCCGGAAGCTGGCTTTGAAGAGATTCAGCATGTCGCGATCGCCGTGCCCACGCGTTGCGGCCTGATCCATTTTGGCAGACCACTGATCGAGTGCGGCGGCCTGCTGTTCGGCGCTGCCTGCCTGAGTCAGCTTTGACACATCCGTATCGAGCTTGATACTGACATCCCCGTTGTGAAAACCGAGCCAGCGCTCTTTATCATCTGCGTGAAGGTTGAGGGACTGCGTCACATTGTCGCCATTACGCAGATCGGTCTTCAAATCGACACTTTTCAGCTGCGAGGTATCAAACTTCATCAAGTCGCTGATATCTAGCTGCGTTGTCCCTGCGTCCAAACCGTCCAGCGCTTTTTGCAAACCGTCGGAGAGCTGACTGATGGCTGCGGCTTCATCGCGGTTGAGTTTACCCCCGCTGGTATTCAGCTCCACCACCAGTCCACCCTGCTGGCGCGTCATTTGCAGACTCACTTCTATCCCCGATTGTGTGGTCACAGTGAGCGCCACCGCGCTCTGACTGTTGCTGGTGCCGTTGGCTGATGAGGTTGCGGGCACGCTTAACGTGACATTGTCACCACTCTGCACCAGGCCCTTGAGCAAACTACTGCCGATACCGTTCATACCAACGCCGCCCGACTGCGCTGCCGCGTTGATTTGCGCCTGTAAATTGCTGCCGATCGTGCCGCTGCTCTGTACCTGTGCTGGCACAATTTTATAGATGGCGGCAATGGCCTCGCTTGCTTCACTGAAGGTCACTTTGGTGGACGCTTCAGCCTGTAAGTGGCTTTGTGCTGCCTTGCTGTTTGCGGTGGTAGTTACGCTTGAACCCGCAGAAATCAGGTTGCGTAGAACGCTGTTGCCAATCCCATTTAGCATCAAAATAATCCTTCTTGTGAACTATTCCTGAAGGTTATCGGCATTCGTTCAGATTCCTTTATAGATTTAGACTTGTCGTCAAAGATTGTAATGATCGAAATTAATAAGAATTTTGCATTATTGAGAGCATTCAACTTTAAAAATTATTCCGGTATTTAAATCGATTGCGCTAGATAGTATCGAAAACCCACACCGCCATTGAAATTAAGAATCATTCTCACTAAGGTATTTTCTCTTTTTTACTCCTACAAGGAAGTGGTTGAATATCATGGCAAAGCATATCTATGCTCGCTCGCTGCTCAGTGTCGTTATTGCAGCAGCATTACAGATTCCAGCGGTTCAGGCCGATGACAACACGAAACAAGACAGCCAAACCGCAGAAAACCCACCGCAGAAACCACTGACAATTTCCGATAAGAAAAGCAGTGCTGAAAACACCCTGGTGGTGACAGCCAGAGAACAAACTCTTCAGGCGCCGGGCGTCTCCACCATCGATAGCGAAGCCATTAAGAAACACCCTATCCAGCGCGATGTGGCCGAGATTATTCGCACTCAGCCCGGCGTCAATCTCACCGGGAACTCCAATAGCGGCCAGCGCGGCAATAACCGCCAAATCGACATTCGTGGCATGGGCCCGGAAAATACATTGATATTGATCGACGGCATGCCGGTCAGCAGTCGCAATTCAGTACGCTATGGCTGGAGCGATGAGCGTGACACGCGCGGTGATACCAACTGGGTGCCACCCGAGATGATCGACCGCATTGAAGTGATTCGCGGCCCGGCGGCGGCACTCTACGGTAATGGTGCGATGGGGGGTGTGGTCAATATCATCACCAAGCCCACCACTGACGAGTGGCATGGCAATTTCAATACCTACTTCAATGCGCCGGAACACAAAGATGAAGGCGCCACAAAGCGCTATAACGCCAGCCTGAGCGGCGCACTGGCCGATAACCTCACCTTGCGCCTGTACGGCAACTGGAGTAAAACCCAGGCTGACGCGCAGGATATTAACGAGAGCCATACCACACCGCGTATTGGTTCCTATGCCGGCAGTTATCCTTCGGGCCGTGAAGGTTCGATAAACAAAGATATCCACTCTGCCCTGCGCTGGGAATTTATGCCGCGCCAGGCATTGGAACTGGATGCCGGCTTTAGCCGTCAGGGCAATTTGTACGCCGGGGATACGCAGAACACCAATACCAACGCGCTGGTGCAGAAATATTACGGCAAAGAGACCAATGTGCTCTATCGCCAGACATTGAGTTTGAAATACACCGGCGCGTGGGATAGCGGTGTCACCACCAATAACTATGTGCAGTTTGAAAAAACGCGCAATACCCGTCTCAATGAAGGCCTGTCGGGCGGCATAGCCGGAATTTTCAGCCCATCGAATGAAGGTTTCTCCACCATCTCGCTGTATGACACCAATCTGCATTCTGAGGTGAATATCCCGCTGGAAGCATGGGTGAATCAGACATTGACCCTCGGGGCGGAATTCAATCATCAGGCGATGAAAGATCCGGCGTCAAATACCGAAACCACCACTGCTGGTGGTACGGTCAACGGCATCACCAGCGATGGACGCAGCCTGTATAGCTCGGCGGATATCTATGGCGTATACGCCGAAGATAACATCGAGCTAACTGATTCCACTCGCCTGACGCCCGGCATCCGCTTCAATCATCAAAGCATCAGCGGCAGCAACTGGAGCCCGGCGCTCAACCTCTCGCAGGATCTGGGTGACGACTTCACGCTGAAGTTGGGCATCGCACGCGCCTGGAAAGCCCCGAATCTCTATCAAACCAACCCCAACTATCTGCTGTTCAGTAAAGGCCAGGGGTGCTATGCCAGTTCCGGTTACTGCTATTTGCAGGGTAATAGTGATTTAAAAGCTGAAACCAGCGTCAACAAAGAGATTGGCATTGAGTATCACCATGACGATATTCAGGCCGGACTGACCTGGTATCGCAATGACTATCACGACAAAATCGAGGGTGGCTATAGCCCGGTTTATAACAACGGCACGTCGGATGTGTACAAGTGGGAGAACGTGCCAAAAGCCGTGGTTCAGGGGCTCGAGGGCACGCTGAACTTCCCGATCACTGACTCGGTGAAAATGAACAATAACTTCACCTACATCATTGATAACGAAAATAAAACCACCGGCGATTATCTGTCGATCATTCCGAAGTACACCATTAACTCAACGCTGGACTGGCAGGCCACCAATGATCTCTCAGTGCAGGGAACGTTAACCTGGTATGGCCGTCAGAAACCGAAGAAGCTGAACTATAAAGGGGAAGCGACATCGGGCAGCGAAACCCGCCAGGTGGCGCCCTACGCTCTGGTGGGCATGAGTGCGACTTATAACGTGACGAAGTATCTGGATGTCACCGCCGGTATCGATAACCTGTTTGATAAACGCCACTTCCGTGAGGGTAATGCGCAGAGCACCGGCAATGCCACCACCGGCGCCTATCTTTGGGGCGCGGGCGCAAACACTTACAACGAATCAGGACGCACCTACTATATGGAACTGGGGATGCATTTCTGATGTGAACCAGCGGCTATCGGATGTGATGGCCGCTTGATTTTGGGGTGCATCATGATGTGCACCTATCAACCAGAGTATCGGGATTTCAATGCTTTATAGATTTTCAGCAATAAACCGTCCCATTGGCCTACTGCTGTTGTTGCTCAGCAGTGTCACCACCAGCGTTTTTGCACGCCCGAATATGACGCCACTCGGCCCGAATATCGCCGACAAAGGCTCCGCTTATTACCACTTCTCCATCAGTGAATATGACTCGGCTGATGGCCAGCGGCATTACAAAGTTTGGACTGCGGTGCCAGATAAAGCGCCTCCGCCATCTGGCTACCCGTTGATCACGATGCTGGATGGCAATGCGGTAATGGACAGGCTGACCGATCCGCTGCTGCAAAAACTCTCGGCAGGCAACCCTCCGGTTCTGGTGGTGGTCGGGTATCAAACCACTTTGCCGTTTGAGGTAAACGCGCGAACTTACGATTACACCCCGCCTGACAAAGAGCATGGCGATGCAGGATACACTTTTAGTCGCGGTCGCAAGGGCGGCGGCAGCAGCGCATTCCGCACCTTGCTAGAGCAACGTATTTTGCCCGCAGCGGAGAAAGGTGTGCATGTCGATCATCAACAACGCGCGCTGTGGGGCCACTCTTACGGCGGATTGTTTGTACTCGACAGCTATCTCTCTTCTCAGCTGTTTACGCGCTATTTCGCTGCCAGTCCATCGGTCGGCCAGGGATTTAACTCTCTGTTGAGTGAGATGCAGACCCGCAAAGCCAGTAATAAGCAGATCACTTTGATGGAAGGGAATGGCGATCGCCGCAGCGATAGCAACACGGCGGAACCTGAAGTATTGCGCGCGGTGCGCACCACTATCGAAGGTATGGCAGAGAACGGCACAGCCGCACGCTATCAACTTTATCCGGGACTGTCCCACGGACAAATGTTTGGTGCATCAATGGAAGAGGCGCTGCTGGAAATGTCACAGGCAAAATAGCGAGGCGAAGTGGGCGCAAAAAATGCGCCCACCGAACGGCTTAATTAAAGAACTTTATATCAGTGGGCGTGGATATTTTTGCTGCATCGCCCGCTGCTTTCAGCTCACCGCTCTTTTCATCGAAATGGAACAGGGAAATATTGTTGGTGAACACGTTAGTGACATAGAGATATTTTCCACTGCCATCAAATGAGAACGCCCGAGGTTCAATGCCGTTGGCTTTATAACTGACCGGCTTGCCTAACTGGCCATCCGCCTCAATTTTAAACACCAACAGCTTATTATCTGAACCACGATTCGCTGCAATCACATATTTACCGTTCGGACTGAGAATAATTCCGCCGCCGCTACGGTATTCAGCACTGTTATTTTCACTGTTCAGCTTCACGGTATTGCTGCGATCCAGGTGATCGTCTTTCACTGTAAATACCGCGATCTCACCAGCCATTTCGGTGGTGACGTAGGCATGTTTGCCATCTGGTGAGAACACCATATGACGCGGGCCAGAACCTTCGGTAAAGGTCACGTCATGTGCGGTATCCGCTTCCAGAGGCTCAGCCTTATTGGCGTGATAACGATAGGCATGGAGCTTGTCACCGCCGAGATCGGCAGCGTACAGATATTTACCGTCGTGGGTAAAGGTGGTCGAGTGTGCGTGACCGCCATCCTGACGCCCTTTCACCGCGCCCGTGCCGTGGTCGAAAGCAAAGTGCTGCACCTGCTCACCCAGTTTACCGTCATGATGAATCGGGAACACCGAGACGCCCGCGCCGCCTTTCGCCACCGAGTAGTTAGCGACAAACAGGAACTTACCGTCCGGGCTGATGGTGGCGTGCGTCGGCTGTTGCCCATGGCTATCCACCGCATTTAGCACTTTCACCTGACCGCTTTTATCAATGGACAGTGCGGTAACGGCCCCGGCGTTTTCTTCATTGGTGGTATAGGCAAAGCGGCCATCCTGGGATTTTACAATCCATGACGGGCTTTTCATTTTGATCACATCAAGTGGTGTTAAAGTGCCATCCGCATTCACCTTGAGGCGATATAAACCTTCGCTAGGATGATCCGGTTTCTGCTCTAATGGGGCATCTGGAATCGACGTCCAGGTACCCACTAAAGCGATTTGTTGATGTTCCGCAGCATTTGCCATAGCGCTCCCCGCCAGTGAAAAAACAGCTAAGGATAATGCCATGGTTATGTTTGATGCTAAACCGCTGAATGCGGCTTTTTTATTTCTATTCATTTTCGTACCCCACCATAATCGGAATGTTTAACGACTATAGTGGGATTAATTTGAATAGCGCCCGGCCAGGGTGACCGGGTTCACAATATAGCAGATTAGTTTTTAGGAAATCGTGCCTTTAAATTCTGGCTCATCACGATTCAAGGTAAATATCTGCCAGTCAACTTGTTTGGCATGCAGCGTAAATACCGCTGTCGCCAGGGTGTTCTCTTCATCCGGATCGTTCGGCGAAAGGCGATAAATGGGCAGCACCGCATCATGCTGGTCAGAGAGAATCGCTTTTGCTGCATCGCCATCCAGCTGCGTTTGCGTCTCCAGCCACTCAATTAACCGCTGCTGGCGTGATCCGGAGCTGGCAGTGATCACCTGTTCCACGCCATCAAGTTGCGGATGAATCAGGTGATTGGCATGGGCGAACACTGCGGTCAGTGGCGTTACGGAGCAACCCGACCCCGTGGCTTCCACACTAAACAGACGGCTATCGCCCATCTGTCCGAGCGTATGGTGGAACGATCCGGCGCGCGGTGATGTGGTCAGGATTGCGATGGCCTCATCCAGCGTGGCCGCATTCAACGCGGCGCGGGCCAGGATTTGACGCGGCACTCCTTCCGGACGATGCAGTGCACGAATATTATTCACCGTATTCACCACGCCCTTCTCGTTTACGGCAACGGTATGACCGCAAATCGACCCCGGATAAGCAAAGCTGGTGAACGCCATCCCACTATCCGGACGGATGCTGACGATGGCACAGTCATCGCGTAATTGCGGAAAACCATCTTCATTGTGCGCGATAGTTAACACGCCATCAGCACGCTGTCCCGCCACGGTGGTACATCCATCCGAGGTTGAACGTACTAAATCGCCACGGCAGTTCCAGGCAAAAACCTCCTCAATCGGCGCCTGTAATCCTGCGGCCAGCCCTTCAAGCTCCTGCCAGATCAGCGGATAGTGCGCCTGGACCAACGCGCGCATGGCCACCGTTTGGTCGGCGTCTTTCATGGCTGTCACTGTCTGCCAGAGTGCGGTGAGCGTCAGCTTTTGATGCCAGGCTTCACGGCCAAATTCACCCAGTTGCTGACCCATTTCGAAGGCGGAACCATGGATTGCGATTTTTTTCATATTGATGCACTTTGCAAAAGAATGTCTGAAGAATCTGGAGCAGGCGTCTGTGCGCCGTTCATGATCATCGAGAGGAAGCTGTAATAACCGTTAATGCCAATCAGATCCACTACGCCCTCTTCGCCCCATAAATCGATGGCTTGTTGCCAGGTGGTGTCAGTGACTTTTTGCTGTTGATGCAGTTGCTGGCAAAAGTGGTAAATCACCCACTCATCCGGCTTTAAGTCATCCGGCAGGCGCTTCTCATTAATGGCCTGCACGGCGGCGGCGGATATGCCCTTTTCCCGGGCGATGGGCGCATGAATCGCCCACTCCACCGGCTGCGACCAGTGACGAGCCGTCATGAGAATCGCCAGTTCCGATAAGCGCTGACCGAGCGCGCTGCGATAGCGCAGGTACTCTCCCATGCGCTGCGCGTGCGCCATCAATTCCGGGCTGCGCAGTAAAGGCTCAAACGGCGGAAGCAATGCACCGCGCGGCCCGTTAATGATCTCTTCTGCCAGTGGACGTTGCTGATCGTCCCACTCGTGCTCCGCCAGCGGCGGCAAACGATTAATCATAATTTACCGGTCTCTTCACGAATCACGGTCGCCAGCGTATCCACCACAAAATCGAGCTGGCTCGGCGTAATAATAAATGGCGGAGCAATCAGGATGTGGTCGCCATACTGCCCGTCAATGGTGCCGCCCATCGGATACACCATCAGGCCACGAGCCATACAGTTGGCTTTAATGCCAGCATGTAGTTTCAGTGCAGGATCGAACGGGGTTTTGCTCTCTTTATCGCGCACCAGTTCCACACCGGCAAATAAGCCGCGCCCACGCGTGTCGCCCACATGCGGCAATGCGCCCAGCACTTCACGCAAGGCATTTTGCAGATACGCGCCCTGCTGCTTCACCGCATCGAGCAGGTTATCGCGTTCAATCACCTGCTGGACGGCCAGTGCCGCTGAAGCCGCCGTAGCGTGGCAAATATAAGTATGACCGTGCTGGAACAGACCACTGCCCGACTGGAGTGCTGAGACGATCTTTTCGCTGGCCAGCACGGCACCAATCGGCTGATACCCGCCACCCAACCCTTTGGCGATGGTAACCAGATCCGGCACCACATCATCTTGTTCAAACGCGTGCAACGTTCCGGTGCGTCCCATACCGCACATCACCTCATCGGCGATATACAGGATGCCGTATTTATCGCACAGTGCGCGCACGCCTCTCAGATAACCCGGCGTCGGCGGAGTCGCGCCGATGGTGGCACCCACTACCGTTTCAGCGCAGAAACCAATAATGGTTTCCGGACCGGCATCAACAATTGCTTGTTCCAGTTCATTGAGCAGACGCGTGGTGTATTGCTGCTGCGTTTCATCAGCACGACGATCGCGGTATTCATTACAGGCTGACACGCGAATCACGTCGATCAGTAATGGGGCAAACTGGCGACGGCGCCACTCATTGCCGCCGACGGCCAATGCACCAAGTGTGTTGCCGTGATAGCTCTGCTTGCGCGCGATAAATTTGGTACGTGACGCCTGCCCGATTTCAACGAAATATTGACGCGCTAATTTCAGCGCGGTTTCCACGGCTTCCGAACCACCGGAAACGAAATAGGCGTAGTTGAGATCGCCAGGCGCCGTGCGCGTCAACTGTTCAGCGAGTTGCTCAACGGTGTCGCTGGTAAAAAAGCTGGTGTGAGCATAGGCCAGTTGGTCGATTTGACGATGCATCGCGGCTAACACATCAGGATGCGCGTGGCCTAAGCAGGAAACGGCAGCACCACCGCAGGCGTCGAGATACTGCTTTCCTTGTTTATCGAAGATGTACGCCCCTTCGGCTCGAGCAGCCACGGCGGGCGTGCTGCGCAAACTGCGGTGAATAATGTGGCTCATACTGGGTACTGCTCCTGAATACGCTACGGTAATTAAGCGCATCTTGCAGGATTCATTTGGATCACGTCAATGCAATAATGATTCAAATGCATTCTATTTTCTTATGACGGATACAAATGAATCATCCCTCAGGATTTGCCAGGCACCACATATGCCCCAGATTCAATCAGATAGCGTTCGGCATTTTCGATTATATGCACAGCATCACGGCCATGGCGCGCCACCAGCATTGCCAGTAAGCACTCTGCCAGCCCCATGCCAGAGACCACTGAGGGGAAGAACGACGGACTGTCGATAGAGAATAACAGGGTGCAGTCGGCGGCCTGCGCCAGCGGGGAAACCGGTGAATCGGTAATCGCGATGATCTTTGCCCCTGCCTGCTGCGCGGCGTGCAGCACATCCAGTGACTCACGTGAATAAGGCGCAAAGCTGGTCAGCAGCACACAATCCTGGGCGGTGAGTTCACGGGTAAACACTTCGATATTACTGGCCAGGCCATCAATCAACGAGACCTGACGGTTGAAGAGCCGGTAAACATAAAACAGCGACCAGGCGATGGGAAAACTGGCTCGAAAGCCGCAGATATAGACGTTATCAGCCGCATCGAGCAGGGTCACAGCTTGTTCCATTTCCGCCTGATTTTCGTTTTGCGTAAAGGCCAGATTTGCCTGATGCGCGCTAAACACCTCATCATACAGCTGCGGCTGTGTTCCTTTGGCGATCAGTTTCTCGGCCTTGGATACGTATGTATCATTGCGCAGGCCAATGTCATCAATGAAGGCATCTTTCAGTTCGCCCCAGCCGTTGTAGCCCAAACGCTGCGCCAGGCGCAGCAGCGTGGCAGGTTTCACACCGGCTTCAACGGCAAACGCGCGCATCGATTGCACCACCAGCTGATTGGCATTTTGCAGAGAGAACTCAGCCGCGCGCTGCAGTTCTGGTGACAGCTCACTGAACTGGCCGACAATTTTTTCCCGAAGATTCATGGCGTTTGGTGGTTGATGGCAGATGGATGCATATAAACATAATTGCGACGGCGAGAAAACCAGACGCAGAGACGATTCATCCTGA
Source organism: Pantoea sp. USMM079 (assembly GCF_037153115.1). Lineage (NCBI taxonomy): Bacteria > Pseudomonadati > Pseudomonadota > Gammaproteobacteria > Enterobacterales > Erwiniaceae > Pantoea > Pantoea sp. USMM079. Next base: position 106,546 of record NZ_JBBCKX010000011.1, on the reverse strand, counting down.
AGCGCATGCCGTGGTGCACCGGGCGCTGTGGCGCAATTCTTTCCAATACAGTGTGATTCGTACCGTGGTTTAATGCCGCTCACAGAAAAAATAAGGACAGGCTCGTTGCTATGCTGCAGTTTTCAAATGGTTTTCTGCTGAGTTTATCGCTGTGCCTTGATATTGGGCTGGCCAATATCGCCATGATTACCCTCGCGATGCAGCGCGGCTATTTTCACGGTTTTTGGTTAGGGATTGGCACCTGCATTGGCGACCTGATTTATGCGCTGCTGGCGCTGGCTGGCATGGCGGTGGTGTTGCAGTTTACGGCGGTACGCTGGGTGTTGTGGATTGGCGGTGGATTATTACTACTGTGGTTCGCAGGTAAAATGTTGATCGCTGCACTGCGTAAAGACGCGGCGTTACCCCCAACGGAGCAACAGCCTTATCGTTCGTTACTGCGAGAGTTCAGTCGTGGCGTGGTGCTGGCGATGTCATCTCCCACGGCGATTTTATGGTTTGCCAGCGTGGGCGGTGCACTGATTGCTCGCATGGGGCACGGCAGCGTCAATGCTACTTCCTCTTTCCTCGGTGGGTTCTTTATCGCGGGAGTGGTCTGGACCTGTGTGTTATGCCTGGTGGGCAGCATGGGCGGTAAGCTGTTGGGGCAGCGCCTGTTAAAATACTCCTATCTCGCCTCGGCGCTGATCTTCTGCTACTTCGCCGCCTATGTGATGGTGTCAGGCTATCGGGAGTTTGTATTGGGGTGAGGCAATTTGCTGGGCGTAATGGTGTGGTGTGGTACCCATTACTTTGCGAAAGGCGTTAATGAAGTGGCTTTGATCGTAAAAACCCAGTTGCAGCGCGGCTTCCTGCGGATGTACCCGACGGCGCAACAGTTCCCGCGCCTGCTGTAGCCGCAATTGCATATGGTATTGCAACGGTGGCAACCCGGTGAGCTGGGTGAAACGACGCACCAGATGATATTTACTCAGCCCGGCACGTTGCGCCAGCGCATCCAGTTGCGGTTTCTCGTGCAAGTGTTCACCAAGAAACTGCTTCACCTGTTCGATAATCTGCACTTCCCCCTGCTCGGCACTCTCTTTATCGTCGAGCAGTTCACCACACAGCCACAGCAGCTGTTGTTCCAGCAGTAACTCATCTCCTGTGCGCGCGGCCTGGTCGAATTCAGTGATCGCCTGAAACAACCGCGCGTCATGGAACACCCCTTCGCGCAAAGCGGGCGCAGCGGTGGTGCCAAACATTTCGGATAAGATCACCTGCGGCAAGTGAATGCTGATAAAACTCACCGGATCATTGCTGAATAAGGAGGACTGAATCGCGCTGGGATTATAAATCGTCACCTGCCCGGCAAACACTTCAGAGACTTTGCCATCGAGCCAAATCTCTTCGCGCCCGCTGAGGTTAGCGCAAATTACATATTCATCATGCAGATGACGTGGAAAGCGGCTGCCAGTGGCGTTCACGCGCGAACATTCAATGCCATTGCGGCTAAACCATTCTGATGAGGAGAGTGACACGCGATGACCCGGTAAATATGGTGATGGGTTATAACAGCATCGCCAGGGTCGAATTGCAATGCTGTTGGGGTGTGAAGGCTGATTCGCATCCTTGCCGATTTTGAAAAAAACGATTGCCGGAAGTCGCTGCTGCAACGGCTTCCGGCAGCGAGGATAAGGCTTAAATTCCCGCAATCCGTTTCAAATCAGCTTCTGCGCCAGGCGCCACCGCCAGCACCTGAGCGCCTTTCAGCAAACGTTCGCCTTCGGTATTGAACGGGTGATACCAGCCGCCCGCCTCTTTCACCAGGCAGTAGCCCGCCAGACAATCCCATGCGTGCATATAAGGTTCGTAATAGCCCACTACGCGGCCAGCGGCTACCCACGCCAGCATCAGTGCGCCAGAGCCGATACGGATGAAGTTGCCCCCGGCTTCCAGCAATGAGGCCAGGATTTTACCCACTTCAGCGGGGCTAACGTGGCTGTTAGCGCCAAAGCCAGTGACATGGTTTTGCAGCGTGCGGGTTGGGTCAACCTGCAGACGACGGCCATTTAACGTCGCGCCTTGCCCCAGCGCCGCCACATAGCACTCCTGATAAGTTGGCGCATAGATCACCCCAATCACCGGCACGCCGTCATGCAGTACCGCGACGGAGACGCACCAGTTTGGCATGCCGTTCAAAAACGGGCTGGTGCCATCAATCGGATCGACTACCCAGGTGTATCCCGATGTGCCTTCCTGCAATCCGTACTCTTCCCCCAGGAAACCGTCGTCGGCAAACTGAGCGCGAATCTGCTGGTCGATCATCTGCTCGACTTCGCGGTCAGCACGAGACACCACATCCTGCAGATCATATTTGGTCTCGACCACCAGCGTGTCGCGATGATGGAAATACTCCAGCGCCTTCTCGCCCCCTGCGCGTGCCACTTTCTCTGCCAAAATCAAACGTGCCAGCAGCGCGTCATTCACGGTGTCACTCATTATCTGTCCTTAAATTATCCGGCAATCAGGGCTAATCCCTGAGGTTTAAAATCAATCGCCACGGCAGAAGCCAGCGGCAAGTGCTGCTCCATCTGCGCAATAGCAATAAAGGCCAAAAATTAGCAGTGAATACTAATGTGTCGAAACGCTCTCAAAGCAATATGTCCCTATTCCATGACAATAATTTTAAATGACAAATCGAAAGTGTTTTTATTTAAACGACGGTGAATTCTTATCTGACATCAGCATTAAAGGCTTAGTTTCAGAGATTTGGCATTAATGCTCAGTGTGAAGAGCTGTAAGAAACCAATGGCTGTCACCGAAATGAACGTATGGAAAACAGTCGGATTAGGTTTTAGATTAAACCGATATGCATCTCTGCAGTTCAAATTTAAACTCATTCTTTGTTCGAGAGACTTCGTATTCCTATAACGACCAAAATTCTTAGACCTCTTCCCTCCTGGATAAGGTTAAGTATCCAGAGGTTTTTGAATATGCATACGCTTCGCAAACAGTATGTCGCAGGCCTGTTGATTGCCGGTACGTTGTGGATGAGCGCCTCACCGGCACACGCTGAAGCGCAGTATCAGCTGGAAAAGGTCGTGGAACTAAGCCGACATGGTATTCGCCCACCCACGTCTGGCAACCGTAAAGAGATTGAAGCAGCGACTCAGCGCCCGTGGACCATCTGGACCACACACGATGGCGAGTTGACCGGGCACGGTTATGCCGCCGTGGTGAACAAGGGGCGCTGGGAAGGCGATCATTATCGTCAGTTGGGTTTATTGACGTCAGGCTGCCCACGGGCACAAGAGGTGTATGTTCGCGCCAGCCCGTTGCAACGCACCCGCGCCACTGCCCAGGCGCTGGTGGATGGTGCATTTCCAGGCTGTGGCGTTACGGTGCATCACGTGGCGGGTGAGGATGATCCCCTGTTCCAGACCGAAGCGTTTCCGGCTACCGATACCGATCCCGCACAACAACTTGCCGCCGTGACCGCTACGACGGGGAATCTGGTCGCACGTCAGCAGGCGCTACAACCTGCCGTTCAGGCATTAAAAAGTGCTGTCTGTCAGCCAGGCAGCGATTGCTCGGTCTTTGACAAACCGTGGCAGATCAAGCAGAGCAAGAGCGGCAAGACCTATGTGCAGGGATTGAGTGTTCTTGCCAGCATGGTGGAGACGTTGCGTCTGGGCTGGAGTGAGAACCTGCCGGCAGATCAACTGGCCTGGGCCAATATCACCCACTCTACACAGATAACCGCTGTATTACCGCTGTTAACCGCTAATTACGACCTCAGTAACGACGTGCTGTATACGGCGAAAAAGCGTGGCTCCATTCTGCTGAATGAAATGATTCAGGGTGTTGAACAGGGTGTCAGCCCCGTTTCAGATGCCGTGCCGGATGCTCGCTGGCTGCTGTTTGTCGCACATGACACTAACATCGCGATGGTGCGCACGTTGATGGGCTTCACCTGGACTTTGCCGGGCTACACGCGCGGCAACATTCCCCCCGGCAGTAGCCTGGTGTTTGAACGCTGGCGCGATAAGCAGAGTGGCGAGCGATGGCTGCATGTTTACTTCCAGGCACAAAGCCTCGATGACCTTCGTCATCTGCAGTCTGTCGATCAAGCGCATCCGCTCTTGCGTGAAGAGTGGCGAACGCCTGACTGTCGGGTCACCGAGGTGGGTACGCTTTGTCCAATGGCATCCACCTTAGCAAAATTCGGTCAGCAACTTGATCCTACCGCCATTACGCCGATCAGTTACGCGCCATAACGCAACCTGTTTCACCACGCCGCGCAACCAGCGATGCGCGGCATCATTCTCCAGTCGAGGATGCCACATTTGTGACACTGTCATTTCCGGCGTGGCAAAGGGCAACTCAACCATCGCTAACGCCTGGCTGTGAGCAATCAATGGGTGATGTGCAACCAGCGAACGGGGCACCAGCGCCACCCAATCCGAATCGACCGCCAGCGCCACAGCGGCAGAGAAAGCCGGCACAACAGCAACAACCTTGCGCTGCAATCCGGCTTGCTCGATGGCGTCTTGGATCGGTCCACCCCGTTCTACGCGACGAGACGCCACAATATGGCCAAATCGGGCCAATTGGGTGATGTCCATCTGCTGTGTCAAAGGATGGTCCGCGCGCACCACGCCGACAAAACGATCGCGAAACAGCGCCTGCAAGCGGATTTCAGGCCCCATATTGCCGAGCACGCCAATCTCTATATCAATGCTGCCATCACGCAATTCACGATCACTTTTCTCCGGCTTTGCCACAAAGACCAACTCGACCTTCGGTGCCTGCGCGGTCACAGCAGCAATCAACGCACAGCCAAACGCTTCGACAAAGCCTTCGTTGGTGCGCAACCTAAAACAGCGATTCAGTTGTGCTAAATCCAGCGTTTCAGCATCAGGGCTGAGCACGGCATGTGCTTCCCGCAACGTACGCTGCGTCCGTTCCCGTATCGCTTCTGCATAAGGGGTCAGCACCATCTGGCGGCCGGCCCGTACCAATAACGCATCGCCCGTGACATTGCGCAGGCGACCCAGCGTGCGGCTCATCGCGGATTCGCTCAGGTTCAACTGGCGTGCCGCGCCCACCACGCTGCCCGTGGTGAGCAGCGCGTCGAGTGCCGTGAGTAAATTCAGATCGGTAGTGTTCATGGACACTATCCTGCTGGATGTCGAGCGGCATAACAAGGCGTTTGATGCAGGTTATCACTGCATAGGCTGCGTGTTCCGCCTACCCTCACTCCGCGCTAGACTTTTCTTATCAACTCAGCTGAGGAACACAGGATGAAAACATTATTGATTGGCGCGTCACGCGGGTTGGGATTCGCACTGGCAGAAACCATGCTACAGCGAGGCTATCAGGTTGTGGCCACCGGGCGAGCCCATTCTACCGATAAACTGTCGCAGTTGGCTGCGCGCTATCCGCAACAGCTGACGGTAGAAACGGTGGATATCACTGAACCCGAGCAGGTTCGCGCTCTGCATCAACGCCTGGCGGGCACGGAGTTTGACATGCTGTTCGTCAATGCCGGGGTGAAAAATGACGATCGGGAAACGATAGCCGATGTTTCAACCGAGGAGTTCACCCGTGTGATGGTGACCAACGCGCTCAGCCCATTACGTGTGATCGAGACATTCAAAGATCGGGTCAGCCCCAGCGGCACGATTGCCGTGATGTCCTCCGGTCAGGGCAGTCTGACCAACAACACCAATGGCAACTACGAGGTGTATCGTGGCAGCAAAGCAGCGCTGAATATGTTTATGCGCAGCTTTGCCGCACGCCATCAGGATGCGCGCACCTTGCTGTTAATGGCGCCAGGCTGGGTGCAGACCGATATGGGCGGGCCGGAAGCTCGCCTGACCATCGATGAAAGCATCCCCAATCTGCTCAACACCATGGAGGCGTATGCGGGCCGCACCGGGCTGCATTATCTCGATTACCTCGGCCGCGTCGTGCCGTGGTGAAGTCAAAGGGATGCGCCGGACGCTGCAGCCCGGAGCCTGAAGTCTGAAGTCTGAAGCCTGAAGCCTGAAGCCTGAAGCCTGAAGCCTGAACGCCAGACTATATCTTCCGCTGCAGCAGATTGCGCAATGTCTCCCGCAACCAGCGGTTTGCCGGGTCGTCTTGCTGCGCGTTGTGCCACAACAAAGACAGTTCATAATCCGGCATTTCAACCGGCACGGGCGCTGCTTTTAAGCCATAGCGTTGGCACCACGCGGGAGCCAGCCCCTGCGGTACAGTGGCGAACAGCGGCAACTGCTGGAGTAGCAGCGGTAAGCTGGAAAAGTGCGGCGTGACATAGCGTACACGTCTGGATTTTCCCTGGCGCTGCAGAGCATGGTCAAGGGCACTTTCGCTGGCGCCGCGATAAGACACCAGCGCATGCTGATGACCGACAAACTGAGCCAGAGTAAGGCGTTCCAGTGCAATTTGCTGGCGGCTCCACACAGTGCGAAAACCCGCCGGGCCGATTTTCTCGCGGGTTAAGTCACGACTAACTTCATTCCCAACGGTGATTACCACATCTGCCTGCTGCTGCTCCATTAACGGAATCGCCTGCCAGGGATCGGCAGCGACGACATGAATATCTACACCGGGCGCGGCAGTGGCAAGTTCCGCTAACAAATCAGGCATCAACCAATGTTCCAGCCAATCGCTGATGCCAATGCGAAAACGGCGGTTATCACGCTGTGGATCAAATGCATCGGGCGTGAAGATCACCCGATGCAGCCCCTGCATTAGCGGTGCGAACTGTTGCACTAATTGCTCGGCACGCGGCGTCGGTGTCATGCCGTATGACGTGCGGATAAACAGCGCATCATCGAACATCTCACGCAGCCTTTTCAGGGCGGCACTCACCGCTGGCTGGCCGAGGTATAGGCGATTGGCGGCCTGCGTCACGCTACGCACTTCGTACATCACCATCAACACCACCAGCAGATTGAGATCGATACGTGAGAAATCATTTTCATTGATGCTTTTCATGATTTTAATCGATTTAAATAATGTTATGCGCCTCAGTATAGTGACTTTCAACTTACTGTCACGGACGCTGTTGAACGCGTCCTCTATCAAGTGGAGCACAGCATGAACATTCAGGTAGGCGAGTGCCGGGTTGAAAAAATCACTGAACAGCGCGCCTCTTTTTCGTTTGGTGCGTTGTTTAAGGCACATCGTTCTGAGATGAGTGACGCCTTTGCCGAACAGCCTGCAGAGGTCTCGATTCACAGTTGGCTGGTGCGTACCGCTGATCACACTATTCTGATTGATACCGCAACCGGCAATGGGCGCAACCGCGATAACAAACCGCTATTCCATCAGCTGAATACGCCTTATGCCGACAATCTGGCACGGTCGGGCGTTGATCCTGCTGAAGTGACATTGGTATTGATGACGCATATCCATACCGATCACGTTGGCTGGAACACCCACTGGGTTGACGGCCAGTGGCAGCCGATGTTCCCCAATGCCCGTTATGTCTGCTCAGCGATTGAATTGCAGCACTGCCAGGACGATCCCGCCAGTCAGGAACTGTATCGCGACAGTATTCTGCCGCTGATCGAACGCGGCCAGTTGCAGACCATCGACGTGCAGGATTCCCCGCTGTTCGCCGGCGTGCTGCGCTATATTTCCACACCGGGTCACAGCATCGATCACGCGTCGATTGTGCTGGAAAGCCAGGGCGAGTATGCGATTTTCCCGGGTGATGTGATGCACCATCCTGTGCAGTTTCAACACCCGCACTGGAACTCGCTGTTCTGTGAAGATCTTCCGCTCGCCATGGCATCGCGACAACGCGTTATAGACTGGTGCCAGCAACATCAGGCAATCTGGTTCAGTTCCCATTTTCACAGCAGCTCTTTGGGCCGTGTTGCGCCTGATGGGCAATGGACTCCACTTGAGGATTGACCGGATGCAATACGCTGATTATCTCACCGCGTCGCTGAGCGACTTATCCCTGGCACTGCAACGCGGTGATGTTACCGCGCGCCAGCTGACCGACTTCGCACTGCAGCGCATAAGTGAGGCAGACCAGCCGCGCTACAACGCCATCACCTGGCTGTTTGCGGATGACGCGCGTGCGGCAGCAGAACTGAGTGATACACGCCGTCAACGCGGTGAGGCGTTGGGTCAGCTGGACGGCATCCCGGTGCTGATTAAAGACAATATTGAAGTGCGCGGCTGGCCCACCAGCGCAGGTTCGGTGATGTTGCGCGACGTCATCGCTGATAACGATGCTCCGCTGGTCACCACACTGCGCAATCAAGGCGCGATTTTGATCGGCAAAACTGCGATGCATGAACTGGCAGCGGGCATTACTGGCGCCTCATCGCTGAGCGGCTTTACTCACAATGCCTGGCTGCAAGGACGTTCACCGGGCGGATCGAGCAGCGGCTCTGCAGTTGCCGTTGCCGCCGGTTATGTGCCGCTCGCCATTGGCAGCGACACAGCAGGTTCGGTGCGTATACCCGCCGCGTTTAATGGCCTGTTCGGCTTACGCATGACGCGCGGTGCACTTAGCACCTCCGGTATAGTGCCGCTGTCACCGACGCAGAACATCCCCGGCCCACTGGTGCGCAATGCTGCCGATCTGCGCATCGCCAGCGAAGTGCTCAGCGGCAAGACGTTTGCTACGGAGGGAGAAGTATTACGGGTCGGCATCTGGCAGGAGGGATTTGCCGCTGATGAAGATGAGATTAACCAGGCGGTGCAGGCTGCCGTGGCTGGGTTCGCGCCTGCTACGCTGAGTTGGCCCGAGCTGGAGACGTTGGCGGCAGAGGCCAATATTATCGGCTATGAATTTGCTGAAGCGCTGGCGAAGTATTTAGCCGATAAGCCACAGGCGCAGTTCCATACCCTGCCGGATATCGCTGCATCCGGGCTGTATCATCCTCAGCTCGAAACTGTGTTTAAGACCCGCGCGGTACATCCTGGCACGGCCAGCGAAGGTTATGCACGGGTGCAGCAGCGCCAGCATGATCTTTACCAGCAGTTGGTGGCGATGTTCGACCAGCACAACATTAACCTGCTGGCCTACCCGGTGGTGCGCCGTGCGCCAGTCAAACACGGCGAGATGCAGGAAGGCAGCAATGCGCTGGTTTCCGCGGTGACTGGTGCGCCAGCCATTTCGATTCCCGCAGGCCTCAGTCAAGATGGGTTGCCGATTGGCGTCGAATTGCTGGCGCTGCGTGGCCGGGAAGACTTGTTGCTGCGCGCAGCTGAAGCCATCGAGCTGCGCATATCGCTGAATAAATGAAAGCGTCGCCGCAGGGGCGACCGCGTTTATCCGTGCAGTGACAGCCCTTTAATCGCCTTATCCACCGCTTTCTTTGGCCCACGAATCGCGATGCCGACCAGATTCAGGTTGTCGGCATCTTCAGCCATGAATACCTCGCGGTTGGCGGCATCATGTCCGGTGGCGAACATCGCTTCCACATACGGGATCACCGTCAACTCCCGTTCCAAACCCTGGCGATGCGCCCGTTGTAATCCCGTGACATCACCCGCAAACACCAGCATCGGCTGGCCTGCCATATTGCCGTATTGACGCCCCTTCGCATCCACGTAAGGTTCGCCCATCATGTCAGGCGCGGCAGAAGCAATGCCGGTGGCGAGAAAGGCCACCACATTCAGGCGCTGCCAGGTGGCTAAATCATCACGAACAATCAGGGCGATTTTGGTATCAAACATCTGTCACTACTCTCCGATGGGGTCTAAAACAGCATCATCTAAGAGTCGCGGGGGTGGGATATAGAACGTTTGTGCACTGTCGTTGATAGTAGGCCGGTGTCATGCGGTAGGCGCGTTGGAACCAACGCCCTAAATGGCTCTGATCGGCAAAACCAACCTGAGCGGCAACCTGCACCGGCTCAATGCCCTGCGCCAGCAGCACACGTGCGCTGCGCAACCTCAGTCGTACCAGGTAAGCATGCGGCGACTGGCCGAACGCCTGCTTAAACTGGCGCGTTAGCTTAAAACGATCGATGCCCGCCAGCCGTGACAGCTCATCCAGCCCTATATCCTGCGCCATAAAATCGTGCAGATAGTCGCGTAATAGCTGCATGTGCTGCATCGCTGCGCCTGATTGCGCATTGGGTTTGGTTTCAAGATGGCGGGAAAGCATCGTCATCAGATGATCGAGGCTTTGGTCGCGCGCCAGTCGCCCTTCACTGTGATGCACTGAAAACCACGCCTGCTGGATGGCACTGGCCAGCAGCGCATCATCATTTAACGTGTGGCGAAACGCACCTTCGATGTTGGATACATCGCCCAGACCGCGGCGCTGCATCATCTCTGCCACCCAGCGCTGCGGCAGATAAAGCATGGTGTAGGTGAAACCCTCTTCGTTAGGCGCGTGGCCGTCATGCACCGCGCCCGGCTCAATCAAAATGGCGCGACCCGGCGTGCTGGTGTGCAAAGCACGATGACAATTAAAACGCTGTAAGCCTTGCTGTGTCACGCCCACCAATAATTCGTCGTGATCGTGCGGATCGTAGGCGTGTCCGCGAAAATGCGCGTTGACGCTTTCGATACCGGTTTCGTCATCGCGACGAAAATCGACCCAATCATTATTGGCTGACATAACGGCGTGCTCAGGCAGTGAGGGAAAGTCAGGCATAGCCTAGCAGCCTGAACCAGAGATAATCCAGTGGTAACAGCAGCAGCACGCTGAAGATAAACACCAGCACGCACAGTTGCAGGCCCGCTTTGGCAGGCACATTACCCAGCCCCATCGCCACCACCACTGGCGAAGCCTGATAAGGCAACAGCGGCGTCGCGTAGGCAAACACCTGCATCATGACGACGCTCATCAGAGAAAAGCCGGATGCGTTTGCCAGCTCTTGCGCGATCGGCGTCACCATCGCTGGCACGCCGTTCGCAGTCAGCACAAAGTTGAGCAGCGAGACCAGCGAGTTAAGCACCGCGAAATTACCAAACGAAGCGTGATCCTGCAGAGGCAGCACGCTGAGCAGCAAATTGGCAATCAGTCGGCCAAGTCCTGAATCCACCACCACTGTCGCCACCCCGAGAATACCGGCGATATAGATACAGGTGCGGAAATTAACCCCGCTGGCGAAATCATCTCCTGAAAGAAAGCCTATGCGCGGCAGCAGACAAATACAGGCCGCCGCCAGCCCAACCCATGCGGCAGGCAAGCCGTGCAGGCTATCGGTCATCCACAGCAACAGAGTGATAGCCAACAGGCCCATCAACCGCCATTCGCTGCGGCTGAGCGGCTCAAGTTGATCGCGATGGCGCACGGGCTGAGGTTGCGCGCGGAACAGGAACAGAATAGCGGCTGCGAGTATCATTCCCTTGCCGATCCCCACTACCGGCATATGCAGCAGCCACCAGGGCAGCCACTGGAGATGGATCTGATAAGCGTTTTCCGCAGCGCCGCTCAGCACCAGATTGGGCACGTTAGCCGGTAAGATGCTGGCGGAGAGCTGGAATGTGCCAAAACCCACCGCCAGCGCCAGACCGATGTTGCCACGGCTCCCGGCTTTAATTCCGGCCCGCTCACCTAGCGCCAGCACAACAGGCATTAGCAGTGCGATGCGCCCCATATTGGAAGGCATCACCAATGCCAGCAGATAGGTCAGCACCAGGGTGCCAACGACCATGCGCGGCCAGCTCTGACTGAGTGGCACCACCAGATAGTTAGCCCAGCGCTGTGCAAGCCCGACTTTGCGGATCGCCGCACCGAGCACAAAACCGCTCAATACCAGCCAGAAGGCTGAAGAGGCAAATCCGCTGAAGATGGTGCTGGTCGGGGCGATGTTAAGCAGCGTGGCGGCGGCAAAAAACAGCAGCGCGGTGAGATATTCCGGCAGGCGTGCACTTGCCCACAGCAAAATGGTGATGGCTATGACCAACGTGCTAAGCCAGAAATGCATATCTAAAGTCACTGACTGAACTCCCTGTCTACGATCCGTCACACAAAGCGGATAAGCATAGTGCAATCCACGATGTGCAATGCTGAGTCAGTTAACAGTTTGTTAAATTGCCAGCTGTCCGAGCCAGTTTATTAATGCTTCACTGCCCGGCTGGCTGCGCGAACGCTGCGGCCAGGCAAGAAAATAGGGTTTACTTAATGGCAGGCTTAACGCATCAACCATAACCAAATCCCCTCGCGCCAGCTCAGCGGCAATCAGTCTTTTCTGCCCTAACAGCAAACCCGCCCCTGCCACCGCAGCATCTATCGCCAGGGAGGTGAGATTGAAGCTTAACGCGGGTTGAGGCGCAGGTTCCGCCATCCTTTTCGCCTGATACCAGCTGCGCCAGTCGGGCAAAAAGCGCCCTTCATTACCCCAGTCGAGATGAATCAACGGAGCCTGTTGCAACACGCTTTCCAGCGGAAAATGCTTGAGCAGCGCGGGACTCGCCACCGGCACCACTTCATCCAAAAACAGCCGCTGCTTATCAAGCTGAGGATAGCGATCTTCACCAAAGCAGATAACAAAGTCTGCTGGGGTGGCATTAAAATCCACCTGCGCATGAGTGCCGTGCAGCGATAAATCAATATCAGGACAGTGAATGCGCCACTGCGCAATATTAGGCAGCAACCACTTCGAGGCCAGTGCGGGCAATGAATAGAGCGTGAGCTTGGGCATCGTTGCCACATGGCGCAGGTTTTGCTGCCCGAGATGCAGAATGTCAAAAGCTTCCGTCACATAGCGCAAATACTCTTTACCGGTTTCAGTGAGCATTACCCCGCTCTGCGTGCGCACAAACAGCGCGCTACCCAACTGTTCCTCTAGCTGCCGGATCTGCTGACTCACCGCCGCAGGCGTCAGTGCCAGTTGCGCGGCGGCTTTTGCCAGACTGCCCAATTCCGCCGCCACCTTAAATGACTGGATAACGCTGATTTTCGGTAAACGCGGTGACTGTGCGGGCATTAAAGTTTCCTTAGCAGGGCATTAAATTTTTATCGTTACGCACTAACATATCAGTGAGTTACTGTGATAACACACCTGTCACAATGAGAACTGTTGCTATGTCTGCATTGATTCGTTTCGATTTGCATCCACTGGCCGACGCCGACTGGCGACGTGAATGCCGTGAACAGCTCAACCAGCATGGCGCGCTGGTCCTGCGTCAGTTTTTACAACCCGACGCGCTGCAAAGCATCATTGCCGAAGGAAACGCTCAGCGCCACCTGGCCTATCACACCCTCAGCAAGCATAACGTCTATCTGATGAAGAAAGACGAGGCGTATGACGCTGACCATCCGCGCAATCGTGATGTGATCAGTACCAAAGGCTGTATTACCGACGACGTGATCGCCGCCGAATCGCCGCTGCGCCAGCTGTACAACGACGAACTGTTTAAAAGTTTCCTGTGCGACGTGCTGGGTGAAACCGCGCTCTATCCTTATGCCGATCCGCTCTCGTCCATCAATCTGCATTACGCGCCCGATGGTCAGGAACTCGGCTGGCACTTCGATAACTCCTCCTTCGCCATCACCCTGCTGGTACAGAAACCCCGCGCCGGCGGCATATTCCAGTATGTGAAGGATTTGCGCGATGCCGATGCGGGAGAGATGAATTTCGAAGGCGTTGCCGCGGTGCTGGATCAGCGCCAGCCGGTCGATGCGCTGGCGATTGAAGCGGGTGACTTAGTGCTGTTCCGTGGTCGCAACTCAATGCATCGTGTGACGCCAACCGAAGGCGACATCACACGCATGCTGGCAGTGCTGGCGTACAACACACAGCCTGGCATCGCTCTGTCGGAAACGGCGCGCATGACTTTTTATGGTCGGTTGTGATCGGCGTTCAACAAACCTTGCCAGCCGCGTACAAATATCTGCTGGGTCCGAAAAGCCACCAGATCGCGCCAGTCGCGGTCTGCTGGCCAGAAACCTTCCACCAGCTCATGCTTTAAGGCGCGCCCTGACTCACTGGTCGGTTCACCTTGCAGATGCAACCAATGATCGTCACGCACGCGACGATGCATCTCTTCGCCGGGATACGTTCCGCACTCCACAACCAGTGGCAAAATTTGCGTCTGCGGCAGCGATTCCAGCAGGAACTGCGACAGATAACCCGTTGCGGTCGCGGTCACTCCGGTGACACTGTCACGATCTACACCGGTAAACAGTAACGTTAACCACTCGCCATACAGTGATTTTCCCCACTGATGCGCAGCGACCTGCTGCTCAGCAATAGAGAGCAACATTGGATGCCCCCAGGCTCCGGCCCCAGTGTGCAGATCGAAACTCAGGATGGTTTTTGCCTGCGATAAATGGTCGGTGATAATGGTTTGCATGGTGCGATAAGACCAGCTCGGTTGCTGTCCACCGTAGAAGAAGCCGTCAGCGAATTGGTATTGCCCGGCTTCCACCACCCGTTTCACCGCCAGCCAGCCTGCGCCGTTAAGGGTTTCAGCTAATAGCGCATCAGCTTGTGTCCGATCGCCGTGGTAAATCCCGTGCCATGACGGGTATTGCGGATTGGCGGGGGCTGGCTGAGTAAAATCGATAAAATTGCGATTAAGATCGATGTTGTCTTCGTTGACGCGCCGCAAATGGGCTGCTCCCCAGGGATTCAACAGGTGCAGCAGCACAATCGCGGTGTCATCGGGCAAATCAGTCAGACTGAAGCGATTGAGCCACTCAATCTGACTGTCCGATCCGTAGTAGCCCTCCACCCCATGCGTGCCCGAGATGATCATCATCAATTTGCTTGCACCGGGATCGCCAATGACGGCGACATCGGTATAAAGCGTTTCACCTTGTGGGCCCGGCAGCGGATGCGGATATGAAGTCAAAGCGCCGTGCTGGCGCTCGACTGCCGCAACAAAACGGGCACGTTGGGACGAGTAATGCGGCAAATCTGACATGCTGTTTCCTGTAAATAAGGGCGCTTACGGATAAACCTTAAACTTGAAGTATTTTTTCGCCAGCTGATCGTAAGTGCCATTGTTGTGCAGTTCGGCCAGCGCATCATTGATCAGTTTCAGATGCACGGTATCGCCCTTACGCAGGCCAATTCCCACACCGTTGCCCAGCAGCTCTTTATCCACCAGCGTGGCTTTGATGACGTAATCTTTGCCTTCCGGCGTATTCAGGAAACCCTGATCCGCAGACACCGCATTCGCCAGAGTGCCATCCAGTCGCCCCGCGACCAGATCGGGATAGATCTCCATCTGGTTTGGATAGGAAACCACATTGACACCCTGTGCCGCCCATTTTGCTTTGGCGTAGGTTTCCTGAATGGTGCCCTGCGCCACGCCGATGTTCTTACCGCGCAGCGTGCTGATAGCTTCGGTCAGGGTGCTGCTTTTTGGCGTCAGCAACGCACTCGGCGTGATATACAGCATGTTGCTGAAATCCACCTGCTCACGGCGTTTCTCCGTCATCGACATCGCCGACAGAATCGCATCAAACTTTTTAGCCTGCAGTGCCGGAATACTGCCATCAAAGCCGATCTGCACCCACTGGCATTTTACTTTTGCCTGCGCACAAATGGCGTTGCCCAAATCGATATCAAATCCTTTAAGTGAGCCATCACTGGCCTTAGATTCAAACGGTGGAAAAGTGGGATCAACGCCAAAACGCAACGTCTGCTCAGCAAACGATAAGGTGCTGAAAGCGCCCAGTGAAAGCAGTAACGCGAAGGACAAACTCTTTTTCATTGTTATCTCCAGCAGGCAGGTAAATTCATATTGGCATCCAGAGTTAATAACATGAGGGAAACATTACCACCATTAAAATAATGGATTTATGTAGAGTGAATTCTTATATTGATTAATAGGTTAGAGGAATTTCACACCCCATTAAAAATTACTTAATACCCCCTGTCATTCTTTTGTCATAACTCGCTCACCCTGCTGTCAGCGCCGCTTTCATATCCTGTGCCCGAACCTTCCTTATCTGGAGCACAAACATGAAACTGAAAAAACTGACGTTAGCAGCGGGCATTTTATTGGCGATGGTAGGCGGCGCGGCGCAAGCCAAAGCGCAGCCGGTGAAGAATATTGTGTTAGTACACGGTGCATTTGTGGGTGGTGCAGGATGGCGTCCGGTGTATGACCGCCTGACGCACGATGGCTATAAAGTGACGCTGGTGCAGGAGCCGCTGACCGGTTTCCCGGAAGATGTCACGGCGACACGCCGCATCATCGATCAGCAGAATGGACCGGTGATTCTGGTCGGCCACAGTTATGGTGGCGCGATCATCACCGAAGCGGGAAATGACAGCAAGGTGGTGGGCCTGGTGTATATCGCCGCACACGCGCTGGATAACGGCGAAACCGAAGCCATCAACGGTAAAAAATTCCCCAACAGCGCGCATCCGTTTGCCAAATCGACTGATGGCTATCTGACCATCGCGCCAGAAAATTATCACAGCGATTTCGCCGCCGACTTACCGGCTGCACAGGCGGATTTTGAAGCGCATGCGCAGATGCCAACCAACGCCGCTGTGTTCACCGCCAACATTCCAGACCCGGCGTGGAAGACCAAGCCTAGCTGGTACATGGTGGCGAAAGCTGACAAAATCATTAACCCTGATTTGGAGCGGATGTACGCCAAACGCGCGCACAGCCACACGGTTGAAGTCGCGGGCGCCAGCCATTCGGTGTATGAATCTCATCCTGATGATGTGGCGAAACTGATTGAACAGGCCGCTCAGCAGGCGCAGCCCTAATCCACTTGTCCCGCCCGGAGATGCGCATGAAAATTTTGGTGATTGAAGATGAAGCCAAAGCGCGCGATTACATGCGCAAAGGATTAACCGAAGCGGGATTTATCGTGGATGTGGCCGAGAATGGGCAAGATGGTTTGTTCTATGCGCAGGAGCACCATTACGATCTGATCTTACTTGATGTGATGATGCCCGGCATGAGCGGCTGGGAAGTCATGGCCGCGCTGGATAAACAGATCCAGACGCCGGTAATTTTCCTCACGGCTAAAGGCACGTTGGAAGATCGCATCAAAGGATTGGAACTGGGCGCGGATGATTACCTGGTGAAGCCCTTCTCGTTTGCCGAACTTCTGGCACGCGTTCGCACGCAGTTGCGGCGCGGCGGTCAGCAAAAACTTCCCGATGTGCTGACCCTGGCCGACCTGCAACTCGATATCCTTAAACGTCGTGTGGAGCGCGCGGGACAACGCATCGACCTCACCAATAAAGAGTTCAACCTGCTGCATCTGTTTATGCTGCATCCCGGCGAGGTGCTGACGCGCACGGTGATCGCCTCCCGCGTATGGGACATGAATTTTGATAGCGATACCAACGTGGTGGACGTGGCGGTGAAACGCCTGCGCCAGAAGATCGATGGCCCCTTTGCTCAACCGTTGATTCATACCGTGCACGGCGTCGGATATCGTTGCGAAGCTGAAACATGAAAAAACTTTCGCTCGCCACCCGCTTGTCACTACTGCTCAGCATCACGGTGATCGTGATTTTTGCCCTGAGCGGCTTTGCCCTGTATCAGTCGCTGGCGAAGCAGATCGGTGTACGCGATGACGCCGCCCTGCTGACGCGAATTGACCAGATTCGTACGCTGCTGCGCGATGAAGATGCCATCACGCTGATCCAGCAGAAACCGCGCCTTTTTGCCAATATGCTGGGCAACACGGAATCTTTGCTGGTGCTGCGCTTTCCTGGCCAGCCGCCGCTGATTGTGGTCAATCCCGGCGCACGACCAATGCCCGACATCACGCCGGTGCCCGCCGATCAGCCACTCAATCTGGCCTCTGTGCATCACCAGCAGGCAGAGGACGGCACGCCTTTTATTTCCGCGGCTGCATTAGCGCCGACGCGCGATGGTAATGGGCAAATTGAGATCATCACCGGCCGCCTGATGAGCGATCGTACCCAAACTCTCAACAGCTATCGCGATCAGATCATTGTCTCGACCGCACTGGCTGCGCTGCTGGTCGCGGCACTCAGTATCTGGCTGGTGCGTCGCGGCTTGTTGCCATTACGTCGGCTGGCAGCGGAAACTGATGCCATAGACGTGCGGCGTTTATCGCACCGTATCCAGTTCAGCGATGCCCCGACAGAACTGCAACCGTTGGTCGCTGCCTTCAACCAGATGCTCAGTCGTCTGGAAATGGGCTATCAACAGCTCAGCCAGGTTTCCGCCGATATGGCGCACGACCTGCGCACGCCGATTGGCACCTTGATCGGTCAGACCGAGGTGGCGCTGAGCCAGCCGCGCAGCGTGGGTGATTACCAGGCACTGCTGGGCTCCAACTACGAGGAACTGGAGAGACTGGCGAAAATGATCGATAACATGCTGTTCCTCGCCAAAGCGGAAGACGCCAGTCAGGCAATGGATTGGCAGATAATCGATTTGGCACAGCTCGGCGAGAAATTACAGGACTATTTTGATGGCATGGCCGAAGAGCACGCCATGCAGTTGGAGATGCGCATGCAGGGAGAATTGCGCGCCGATCCGCAGCTGCTGCAACGCGCACTGGCGAATCTGATGGCGAATGCCTTGCGCTATGGCGAGCGGGATACCACCATTCGCGTGTTAAGTGCGGTGCGCGATCAGGGAATCGAGTTGGTGGTGGAGAATCAAGGCGCGGCGTTGAGTGCGGAACAGCAGTCACGCATGTTTGATCGCTTCTGGCGTGCCGATGCATCTCGACATCAAAGCAGTAGCGGATTGGGTTTGTCGATTGTGCGCAGCATCATGCGTTTGCATCACGGTAGCTGTGCGGTGAGCAGTGAGAATGGGGTGAACCGGTTTAGTTTGCTGTTTCCGCGATGAAACGTGTCGCGGCGCGATTCATCGCGCGGGGTTAAAACCATGCAAAAAATTGCGCCGCAACCGCTTAAATGAAGGTGAAAATATCTTCACGCGGCAAACGTGATTTTGGCAATGCCGCGTTGAAATCTTCGTCGCTGCGATAGCCCAGCGACACCAGTACCACGCTGGTAAAGCCTTTCTCACGCAGGCCTAACGCCTGATCCAGCGCACGCTGATCAAAACCTTCCATCGGCGTCGCATCAATCCCTAACATCGCGGCACCTAACAGCAGACCACCGAGCGCCAGGTAAACCTGTTTCTCCATCCACTGCGGGATATCACGCTGCTCGTAACGGTGCATATCGACATAGCCACGACGGCTCTTATCCTGACCGGCTTTGCCTTCTGGTTTGGCAAAACGCCCATCCTGCTCTTCCTGCGCCAGCACGTTTTGCAGATGCGCGTCATCCAGATCGGTGCGCATGCACAGCGCGATCACATGGGAAGCATTCAGTACTTTTGGGCCGTTATAAACAAAGGCGCCGGTGGTGGATTGCGCGATCTGCTCACGACCTTCTGGCGTGGAAGCCACCACAAAATGCCACGGCTGAGAGTTGACGGAAGACGGGCTGTTAAGCAGCACGTTCAGCAGCGTTTCGATCTCTTCCTGCGGCAAACTTTTACCACTGGCGAAGGCTTTCACAGTGTGGCGACGAGCCACTGCGTCATTAAGTGTCATGGCAATCTCCTGAATCGATTATTTTAAAAGTGCCGTTACCTTAACCGCCGCGTTGACGCAGCGGTTAACGAATTGTGTTTCAAAGGGTTAAAAGCCGCTGAGCACGATCTTGCCGCGTGCACGCCCGCTTTCGATCAGCGCATGGGCTTTGCGCAGATTGGCCGCATTGATGGTGCCGTGATGTTCACCCGCCGTGGTTTGCAGCGTCTGGTCATCAATCAGCTGGCTGACGCGCTCTAAAATATCGTGCTGACGCTGCATATCGCGGGTCTGGAACAGTGAGCGGGTGAACATCAGCTCCCAGTGCAGCGAGATGGCTTTGCGCTTCAGCGGCACCACGTCCAGCGTTTCCGGATCATCGATCAGCGCCAGCTTGCCCTGTGGGGCCAGCACATCCACCAGCTGGGGGTAATAGCTGTCGGTGTGCGTCAATGAAGCCACATAGCGCACCTGAGGATGGCCAATGGCCGCCAGCTGTTCGCCGAGTGGCTGCTGATGATTAACCACATGATGCGCGCCCAGTGAGCGCACCCAATCCGCGGTTTCGGGGCGCGATGCAGTACCAATCACCGTGAGGTTAGTCAGCTTACGCGCCAGCTGCGTCAGAATTGACCCAACACCGCCGCCTGCTCCAATTATCAGCAATGCGGCATTGTCATCCGCCTGCACTTCCAGACGATCAAACAGCAATTCCCATGCGGTGAGTGATGTCAGCGGCAACGCGGCGGCATCGGCATCATTCAGCGTGCGGGGTTTATGGCCGGCAATGCGTTCATCCACCAGACCATACTCGGCATAACTGCCCGCGCGGGTGATATCGCCGGCGTAAAACACCTCATCCCCCGGCTGGAACAGCGTGACCGCCTCACCCACCGCTTCCACTACACCAACCGCATCCCAACCTAAAATGCGCGGTTTATCGGTGGGCGCGCCGTTACGCACTTTGGTATCTACCGGATTGACGGCAATCGCGTGGATCTTTACCAGCAGGTCACGCGCGCCAGGCTGCGGTTTGGCGACATCCAGCTCGTACAGCGCATTTTCATCGGAAATCGGTAAACCGTTTTGGCTATATATAATCGCTTTCATCAAGCCGTTCCTCAATTCATCAGGGTGTTAGGTAAGTTGGATTCAGCATAGCGGCCTGCACGCTGAGGAAAAATGCCGATTGCACAGCAACACCTTCACTCTTAGAGTGAAAATCCCCGCCTGTTTTGACGATGAGTAAGAAAATGATCCGACTGGAAGATGTCACGCTGTTTGTGCGTTCGGCAGCACTGGGCAGCTTTTCCCGCGCGGCCCGTGAAGTGAATTTATTGCCCGGGCAAGTGAGCGCCGCCATTCAGCGACTGGAGCGAGAACTGGATCGTCGCCTGTTTGCGCGATCCACACGTAGCCTGCGCTTAACCGCCGAAGGGGAAAAGTATCTGCCGTACGCACAGGAGATGCTGGCCCTGATGCAAGCGGGCGCTGATAGCCTGCAAAGTCACGAAGACGCACTGAGCGGCGAGCTTAAAATCGCGATGCCCTCGGATATTGGCCGCAATATCCTCTTGCCGCTGATTACCGAATTTTGCTGTGAGCACCCGGCCTTATCGGTTCGGTTATCATTGTCCGATCAAATCAGTGATGTGTTCCGCGATCCGGTAGATATCGCCATTCGCTACGGCAAACTCGAAGACAGCAGTTACGTGGCGTTGCCGCTGGCCGAGGACAATCGCCGTATCATGGTGGCATCTCCAGCTTATCTCGACCAACATGGACGCCCGCAAAAGCTGGAGGATTTGGCCCAGCATCACTGCCTGCCGTTTGTGATGGGCGGCCATGTCTATGACAAGTGGACGTTCCCGCAGGAAGGTATGCGCCGCCAAATCACGGTGAAAAGTCGCCTGCTGTGTGATGACGCCGAAGTGGCGCGTCGTTGGGCTATCAATGGCATGGGCATCGCGTATAAATCCTGGATTGACGTCTGTGAAGACATTAGGCAGCGCCGCCTGGAACGGGTGCTGCCTGAGATCCCCGGCGAAAGCACGCCGCTGCATTTAATCTGCCCGCATCGTAAACAGTTTTCCCCCGCAATTCGGGCGCTACATGGCGTATTGCGGGTGCATTTGCGTGCGATGACCGCGCAACTTTGATAGCTGTAAATGTGCAGAGCTTATGCGAACTTGCGGTTTTGATTGCCTCGTGAGCGGCTTTATCATTTTAAAAAATTGATAACACCTTCAGGGACTCACATGCGCAACATCACAAAGACAATACTTGCTTCACTGCTTTTCTCCTCACTGCTTGCCAGCGCCAATGCCGAAGAGACACTTCGCATTGGCTATCAAAAATCCTCCACCTTGCTAACGCTGATAAAGCAGCGTGGCGATCTGGATAAGGCGCTCGCCGAGCGCGGCATTAAAGTGACATGGCACGAGTTCACCAGCGGCTTGCCGCTGCTGGAGGCGCTGAATCTCAACAACGTTGACCTTTCTGCTGACGTGGCCGATACCGTGCCGGTGTTCGCGCAAGCGGCAGGCGCCGACCTCACGTATTACGCGCGTGAAACACCCTCGCCTGAAGCTCAGGCTATTCTGGTGCCCGCCAACTCCAGCATCAAATCGCTGCAGGATTTAAAAGGTAAAAAGATTGCCGTCACTAAAGCCGCAGGCAGCCATTATCTGCTGATCGCCGCGTTACAAAAGGCGGGACTGAAATTCAGTGATGTCACACCTGCATGGCTGACGCCTGCCGATGGGCGCGCCGCGCTGGAACACGGCAGCGTCGATGCGTGGGTGACCTGGGAACCCTTTGTCACCAGTTCGAAAGTCGAGCAGCACACGCGCGTGCTGGTGAGCGGCAAAGGTCTCGCCAGTTATCAGCGCTACTATTTGGTGTCGACGCCTTATGCGCAAAAGCATCCTGAGGTGCTGGGCATTGTGTATAAGACGCTGGATCAGGAAGCACAATGGCTGAAAGCACATCCAACGGATGCAGCAAAGCTTCTCTCCCCGCTGTGGGGTAATTTGCCGCTCGCCACGGTGGAACAAGCGAACCAGCAACGCAGCTATCAGATCGAGCCAGTGAACAAGAGCGATTTGGCTGAGCAGCAAAAGATTGCAGATGCGTTTTATCAGGCGAAGCTGCTGCCGAAAGCGATTGATGCGCGAGATGTGGGCACCTGGCAGCCGCAGGCGAAATAGTCGCCCTGCCAGAGAATGAGTTGATTAAGCAGGTTGGCATCGGGCATGTCCGTAAATCGCATTGAAGCTTTGCCCGCGAATGCCGATAGCCGTATCAGGCTTTCTCAAAGCCGTTTCCGCCCCCCATTAGTCGTTTTAAAGGAGAGCAAGATGGATGTATCACAGATTACTTCACTGGCTATCGGTCTGGATAATATGGACCTCAGCAGTAAAGTGAGCACCCTGGTACTGAAAAAGACCCTGGATAATCAGCAGTCAATGGCAGCAGGAATTCTTGATTCGATTCCGCAACTGCCTGCCAATCCGGCAGTTGGCCGCAACATCAATACCACCGCATAAACTCGCGTTGCATCGTTGCACTCACTGAACGACCTCTGATAGCGTGTATTTTTAACCACTCCCTACTTCAGGGAGTGGTCGACACGCTAATCAGGGACGTTTCGTGACGATTTTCTTTCCGCTTATCTATCTGTTTGCCGGATGGTTGCTGGGCAAAACCGACTGGGATTGCAAAACGGCTGCGTCATGGATATTGACGCGCATCGCTATTCCCATCGTGATCATTTTTAATATATCGACCCGCTTTCACAGCATGAGCACCATTATTACTGCCACCGCGATATGCATGATGTTGCTATTGCTGGCTGGCCGCTATGTTTTTGCTGACCCAATAAAAAACCTCTGTTTCAGCTATCTGAATATCGGCTGGCTGGGTCTACCCGTCGCCAGCGTGCTATTCGGCAATGATGCTGCGACCATTATCATTGCCGCCTACGTCGGCAGCTCAATTGTCGGAAACTCGCTGGGCGCAGGCATGCTCTCCTGCGAGAAATTTAATCCAATCACGTTGATGCGCACCCCGCCCGTCATCGCACTGATAATTGGCGCAGCATTGATTCCATTCAGTGATCAGGTGACTCAATACTTCGATAGCCTGTATCAAATTGCCAAATTCGTGATGAGCTTTCTTGGCATGGCCGTGTTGGGCATTTGGCTTTCAAAGACGACAATATCGATGCGCGATTTTCGACTCGAACTGCGTCCGTTTATCACTCGCTCAATAGTTTTCGCTGTGCTGATTTCGTTGCTGCTGCTAATAGCCAATCAGTTCAACGCGCCACTTATTACACAAAATCCGGCAACGCTGTATCTCTTTTGTCTGCTTCCTCCTGCAGCCAATATTATCGTGCTGGAGACGCATTACCTGGGCACTGGAAATTCAGCGCGGGCGATTTCATGCGGGACTTGTATCAGCATCGTGGCGATAGCGCTTTATTCGGGTGCTGTTTTGGGTGGCAGAGCGTTAGGGATATGGGGTTGAGAGGATGTTTGAACGGGTTAACGTGATGCTCTTTAGACACTCATTTATCGTTTGTCGCGACATGAGCAAACAGGTTGCGCGGCATTAACTTTAGGTCGTGCTATTTAAAAGGACATAAGTAATGACCGTTCAGCATGAGCCCTACTGGAACCGGATGGTGCCCGAACTGACCGTAACGGACTTCACTGCCTCACTGCATTTTTACACTGATGTATTGGGATTCGAGATTATGGTCAGACGAAGCGATCCCGAATTTGCTTACATCAACCTCGGCGAAGCACAGTTGATGCTTGAGCAGTTTCACGCCGAAGGCTGGAATACCGCAGAACTCGTCAAACCGCTCGGGCGCGGCGTGAATTTCCAGATTGAGGTGGATGATATTGCGTGTGTGCTGGCGCGGGTGAGGAAACATGGCGTGCCGCTGTATCGGGATTTGCGTGAAAACACCTATCAGATTGGAGAAACCACGGCTTGCCAGAGAGAGTTCCTCGTCCAGGATCCGGATGGCTATCTTTTACGTTTTTGCCAGTTTGTTGAGTGAGGGGATTGTGGATGTTGGGGGTGGTTTTTTGAGTGATGGCTTCCTGGGGCTGGAGCTGCTTTGAGCGAAAAGCGGATATCGTTTTTTGAACACGATGGCTGTCATGATAAATTATGATGAAAATTCATCCAATTAATTGAAATTGGAGAAAGTAATAAAGGGATAGGAGATGTTTACCCCAGAATTTATTAATGAAGATCAAGGAGAGTTTCTACTTGTGGCCAGCCACAGTTTGGCATCTCCGGAATCAATAAAACTCAGTATTGAGTACAATATTGCCAGAATTTCCTACGGACTATCACAGGTTCCATCGCACATACAAACTTGCCGGATCGTCTATGATATCAGGGGACAAGCAATCTCTGACCTGGTCTTAGCCCAGATTAAACAAGCATATGAGAAGTTGGCCATTGTGGAGTTTAAATGCTAATGGGGCTTCAGTTAGTTGTAAAAGCAGATAGAAAAATCGTTTGGTTCACTGACGTCAGAATGTGAAGTATTCGCTGTCACTGAAGGCCTTTTCGGCATTTCAATTCCAGAGCGAACACTATTAACAGTGGGTGAAGATGTTGTTCTACACAAACTTAAACACCTCAAGCACTTTGACCTTTGGCAGGGGGCCTGGCAAGAGCCAAAGCGGCGTTGGCTCTGGTGAGTTTCAGTTTTGAGCGATCTGCAGACGTTCAAGTTTTATACACGCTTACATCACGATGAATTAATCGACAGGTAGAATGTCAGCTGTTATAAATTTCGTATAACGTTGAAATATGAATACTGAAACCGTACCCTTATCTCATTATTATTGCTTACCCGATGGTCTTACTATGAAAGATATCAACGTATCAGAACTGGACAGTTTGATCGCAATTTATTTTGGCCAGGATTATGATTTGTTCGGTAGCGGTGAAAGCGTGGAAGCTCAAATTGATGCATGGATTGATGACACATCACCCTCGTTACGACAATGCTTAATAGGCGAAATTGAAGCATTTATCAAGGAATGCAACGACCTCGAAAGTGATTTTAATAGCCGTTATAGCGCGGAATTCTCAACAGAATTATGGGGTATGACCTCAGTAGATTTTATCCGCGTATTGAGGAGAAAGGTTTTCGACTCACTTTCTTAATGTGTATACCAGGGAATCATAGCGATCAATAACAGGTCTATTTAAGACAAAATATTGTCAATTCAGTTGAGCCGCTGAGTTGGACCGGCTGTAACTTTTGAAGATCTGTTTCTGGCACGGAGCAAACCTGCAGCTGGGCGAGGTCTACAGTGAGTGAGGAATGGAAGAATAAGGGTTTGATTATTTTCTTGGCATGCTTTGCAGAGAAAATTACCATGTGGCATAATTTTTGATACCCCAACCATACCTCAGGGTTTGTTTAAGATATGCGAAAATTACAAAAATTAATTGCAGCCGAATATACCAGCCCTTCACCCCAATCCAAACTATCTTCAACAGCTATACCTCGTATTGCATCAAAATGTCGAAAGGATGAAATTGCAGATGCACATATCCTCATAAAGCAACTCAAGTCTGAGTTGGCAACTGTTCCTGATTGGGATGGAGATACGCAGGATGACATCTGGAGGGCCATCGAACTGTTCAGAGAAATTTTGGCGAAAGTAAGATGATAAATGGCCCTGATGTCCGCTGTTGGCACACAACAGCCAATGTCTGCTGTGAGCGAACTGCAGACATTGTTAACAGCATTCTGTATTAACCAAAGGTGAGCAGGTCATGACCTCAATAAATAGGGTGATAAAAAGTCTTCAACTTCTTGTTTGCCAAGGCCTAACGTGAAACTGATACCTGCATTCTTTAGAATACTCAGCCCTTCCCCCCTATTTCTAGGGTGCGGATCTTCTAAAGCCACATAGACATGTCTTGGCTTCAACTCTGCAAGTGTTAAAGCACAGGATGGGGTTCTTCCCTGGAAGGAGCAGGGTTCAAGCGTGACAAAGATTTCACATTCCCGAATTGGAACCTTTAGTCTAGAAATTGCGTCTATCTCAGCGTGACTATGGCCTGGGGATTGCGTAAACCCCTTCGAGACCACATATCCTTTATGAACAATCACGCACCCTACCGGTGGGTTAGGCCTGCATTCCGGTAATGCCTGGCGGGAGTGTTCAAGCGCCAACAACATGAATTTCAGTTCTTCACTCATCCACTTTCCGTCTTTTGTGTAAGTCACATACCGCCAGTTTTTAAGGATTCTGAAATTAATGTCCATAAAAAACCACTAGCGTATTAGCATCCGTACCTGCTTACCATGGTAGTTAACATACCCCTGAAACTTGAAACCAAAACGCTCAGCGAGATAATTTGAGCGTCTATTTTCTTCGTCAATAATACAACACACTGAAGAGGAAAATGTCTTATCGGCCCAAAGCAAAATTGCTGTCAGTGCTTCAGACGCATAACCCTTTCCTCTAACTTCGGGAATCAACGCCCATCCAGCTTCAGGGTATTTTAACGCAGGGGTGATATCGCGATGGGCATCTTGAAAACCAAATGCTCCAATATAACGATTTGTTGTTTTTTCAATAACCGCCCAGTAGCCATAACTCAATGCATGCCAGTGCCCGATATAGCGTAGTAAGCGTGACCAAACGATTTCTGCCGTTGGATTCTCACCGCCATTAATTTTAGCCATCTCAGGAGTAGCCCAGCTCGCCATAAGCTCCGGAAAATCGCCGAGCGAAAATTGCCTTAAAATTAGTCGTGCAGTTTCAAGTTGAGGCGCTTGCTGAGCAGTCATCACTTATCCCAATCGTAGCTATTTAATGCAGCTGCTTTACCACCATGCATGATTCATCTCTCCCGAGCAACTAAAACGACGTCCGCTCGTGGCACCGAGCATACCTGCAGATAGGCGAGGTCCGTTGTGAGCGAAAAGGAGACGCAAAAGCCTCCTACCTAAGTTATGGATACGTCACCGGGATGGGTACTGGCTTTTAAGTTTTCAGGGCTTTTAGCAAGCCCCTAGATTGTGAATTAAAACTAACTATTGAAATGTTAAATGCAAGTCAGATCATTCATCATCAGTTATTGGAATCAAAGTGAGTTGCATATAGCGCACTGCTTCTCGTTGTAAATCATCCCAAGAGTTAGTTGAATGATGTTTTATATCAGCAAGAGCATTCTGACAGCCCTGTGTATTACAGTTATCCTTCTTACTCTCATTGAAGACTTTTTTTCCGTCATGAAAATAAACCACTTCATCTGCTGACATACTTTTTTCATTGTTAGTGGATAGATAATAAATTGAACCAGAGTATTTAACTAATTTTTCATTATAGAGATACCAGCTTTCAGTTCGTATCGGTAGTCGCTTTCCTTCGGGATACGCCGCATCAAAACGGATACGCATCCTAAATAACTTAAAAGGTCCAAATGCCTGTAAGGCAGCATAAACCCCTTCATCATTTCGCTGATACCATCGAGCCATCTCTTTATTGACAGGATGGATCGCCCCCGATTTTTGGGTAATACCTTTAGTTGTAGAGTAGTCTATATTAGCTCGAGCAGCCGCTATTCTCGCAGGTGGTAAATGTTCAGTAAGAACCGTCGATTTCTCATTGGTATTTATATTAACTAGTGGGCAACGCTGATGCATAATATTGGTTAGACGCATATTTGTTAAATTTGTACCAACAAGTGTTACAACCGGAATGGTGGTATCAGGATAGCCATAGGGGGTAGTGACAAAGAGACACCCTTGATGTTCGTTAACAGGACTTTGTGTTCTTCTTTTATCCTGGCTGACAAGATACCTAAATGATGATGAGCCTCTGAATTCACGGGAAAAATTCAGGTCTTTTTCAGGCAAATTCTTTATTGCCGCAAGATATCCGGGTTGTTGGTATAGTGATGGATATAGTTGTACGTATAATTCAGCAAGCACATAGTCACCATCCAGCGATACCGGCATATCAACCCCTAAAATAGATCGGTTATCAGCTTCTGGTAAAAGTGTATAACTGCGAGTTTCATCTTTTGATGTATATTTGTATCCCGGATCAAGGAACGTAGTGACCCCACTCATTGTTGAAAACCAATGAAACTTGCGAGTAGTATGTCTGTATGTTGCCGTAACAGTAGCCCCCTTTGTCAGACTTTCCAGTACAGACCTGTTTTCTTCATCAGAAAGCACAGGTGAATAAAGATCACTAACCCCAAAAATGAAATGTATTTTTTTATTTTCAACTGCAAGGCAACTTGATGCTGGCAATATAAAAAAAATCAATATTGCTGATATTATCTTCTTCATTCTATTATCCCTTTACGCGCTTCATGTCCTACTAAAACCTTATCACAAACAGATGAAACTGCAACACTCGAGGATAACTCCCGATTAATACGCTAGCAAAAATCAGAGTCAGTTCACACAATGAAATATGCATCTATCGATGCAAATTATTTAGCCTTTCATTTAACGTCACGCTATTTTCCATTTCCGCCTCGGCACAGAGCGGGCTTGTTCGTTCGAATGGTCCGCTGCGAGCGAGGAGATGAGTATTCGCATCCATACTAGTATTATCTCTAAGCAGTAGGAGTTGAACTTAGCGATTCATTGTGATCCTGTTCTTCACAAAATAATTATTTGAGGTCTTTCTGCTGGTAATGCAGGTTTCAGATATTCACGCCTCACCCGATAATGATCATCTACTTCCGTTTGACCAAGTACTAAATTGGCTTATGCATCTGAAACCGGATGTACTGGTGCTTACAGGTGATCTAACAGATGGGCATTGGCAGGAAGCTTATAAACAGATAGCTGACTGCCTAAATAAGCAAAGTTACCCTTCATTGATACTGCCGTGTAATTCAGACGACCGAGGTTTGCGGGCATACCAGCCTACATTTGTGGCTCCGTCTGCGCGGCTGATCCTATCTGGTTTGGAACAGTAAATGTCCCCTATTCAAATGCCCCACCAGCATTGATGATACACAGCTATGTCGATAACTCTATTACTAGTGACTACGTTGGGGTTTAACTAGCATTCAGAAAACGTATATATCTCATCGAGAACGACCTGATCGCCAGTGATTAACGCATAATGTTGCGAGGGAACAATATCCGCTGTTGGCACCGAGCAGACCTGCAGATAGGCGAGGTCCGTTGTGAGCGAGGAGCGGTAGTTAGCAATTGTTCTCACAGCCGCTGGCGGGTGCACCCATGGTAAAATAATAGGTGTTATCACGTAATTGGCCAAAGGCACTCCGGTGTATGTGCGTGATTGGTCAGTTTCGTTTTTCTAAGTCGGCTAATGCATATCTTCCGCGTTCTGCTACTGATAGTGATATATCCGCAGCCAATATATTTGCCAGCTTAAATGCTTCATCACCGATATTATCCAATTCTTTTATGAGCATTTCGCCAGCTATACGCCGAACCATTGGCGAGCGGTCGGTTGTTGCCATCCTCAAAATATTAATAAAGGGGCGTGTTGTAGATATTACTCGCTCTTTTAAAATAGGAATGCGGCGCTGTATGCCATGTACTTTGTCAACCCACTGCCATGTCAGCCCTTCAGCCCAAACGAATTTACTTTCAAACTGACAAAGATACGCTTTGGCTCGCAGGGAGGGTTGAATAGATTTTTCTGAAATCTCAGCTAAAAATTTATCCAAAGCTGTTGTGCGTCCTGCCTGCACAAATATAGTAGCGACAGGCCCTGATGAGGATGTTATAAGCCGTTTTTTTAAAGCATTCGCTACTTTCTCCATTAAAATCACTTTCATGAGCACCTCTTTCTCGATGTCTTTCATTCTTCCCCAGGAATCCCAGTAAGGAAGAGTTATAAATAAGGCATCAACAATAAACTCAGGATCAGATTTTTCAGCAACTAATGGCAAAGCATCACGGGCTGCAGCTCTTACCTGCGGAACCCAGTCATTTAGCTTCCGAACAACTAAAGCTAATAAAAAACTATTTGGCGCCCCACCTGATAGTGTCCTCAGCGCTCTTTCGCGTCTGAAACCATCAGCGTTGCATATGTCCATCCATCTAAGTGATCCTACTTGCTGGAAATCATTATCACTTTCCTTCTGACTATACTGTCGGAGGGAATAGAAAATCTGGGCTCGAATTAATCGTTCCCAATCATCGAGGCCTTTTAAGGATAGCTTTGAGGTGGCAGTGATAAATTTTGATATATCAGGTCTTATTCTTTGATATAGGATATCAAAGGTGAGCGATTTTTTAATAGATTCAGTGAGCTCTTGCTGAAGGCTATCCTGCGGTGACATGAGCCAGCTTCCTTTGTAAAAATTTCTATGCTTGTACTCCTTCTAAAGTGATAAAGAGTTAAAGTCAATAATCATTTGTTTAATGGTTTTGTATTTATATATGGTTCCCCGACGACTGCACAGGAAGGCTCAGTTTTGTGCTCCAGACCATGCGTCCCCTCCTGGCACAGAGCAGACATCCACTACAGCCGATGTCCGCAGTGCTAGCTCTGCGAACATTGCTAACAGCATTCAGTGTGAATAAATCGGGACCAGGTCAGCACTGTTAGCTTTATACCCTCTGTTATCAGTCAATATTTAGTCAGTCCAAGGTGGTCCCGCAGATGGGTTCCTTCATATTCGGTACGAAAGATGCCTCGTCGTTGCAGTTCCGGCACTAGAAGTCCAGTTAATGCCTCTACCCCTGTTGGGAAATGAGTGGGCACGGCAAGGAATCCATCGCAGGCATCGGCATCAAGCCAGGCTTGCATCTGAGCGGCAACCGTGGCCGGGGAACCGATGGCTTTAAGGTAGCTACCTTCCGCGAAGTAGCGGGCAGTTTCAAGGACGGAGAGCTTTTTATCACGGGAAATAGCCATAATCGCGTCCCGGTGCGATTTTCCCGCGTTTGATTCAGGCAGTTCTGGTACAAGTTCATTAAGGTCAAACTGGCGAAAATCGACCCCACCCGCCAGGGGTTTCAGATTACTTAGGGCAATGTCATCTGGAATCAGGGCTAACATTTGATCGGCCAGTTCTCTGGCCTTCTGGTCTGTTTCGGCAATGATGGGAGTAAGCCCCACCATGATTTTGATTGAATCGGGTGAGCGCCCGAATTCCTGAGCGCGCCGACGAATGTCATCACGAAATGCGCGCCCGCCTTCGATGGTGGATTGCAGTGTAAATACCACATCAGCTGTTCGTGCCGCCAGCGCCCGACCGGGCTCTGATGCACCGGCCTGAAAAATAACAGGTCGCCCTTGTGGGCTGCGCCCCATCGGAAGTGGACCACGAACCTTAAAATGCGTCCCCTGGTGCTGAAGAAAATGCATCTTATCAACATCGAAGTAAACACCGCTCTGCTTATCCCGCGTGATTGCATCCTCATCCCATGATTCCCAGAGGCCATTAACAACGTCCACGAACTCCTCCGCTCTTCCATAGCGGTCTGCATGCCCAACATGGGCATCCAGGCCATAGTTTTGCGCTTCATCTTCGTTAAACGAAGTGACTAAATTCCATCCCGCGCGCCCCTTGCTAATAAAATCAAGCGTTGAGAACCGACGCGCAATGTTGAACGGTTCATTAAATGTCGTCGTGGCTGTGGCAGCCAGACCCAATCGTGAGGTATGGGCTGCGAGAAGCGGCAGCACCATCGTAGGATCAAAGTGGATTGAACGCGGATTGGCCGCACCGTATTTGTCACCTGCCAGGATGTCATTACTGCGACGCACGGCGGCCTGGTCTTCGAAAAAAATGGCATCCAGTTTTGCTGCTTCTGCAAGTTGTGCGGCGTGCACCAGATGGTCGATGTCCAGATCTATTTCAGGAATGGCGTCCGGCAATCTCCAGGCTCCGAGGTGATATCCCGGGAATAGGAACAAGGCTAAATGAAGCTTCTTTTGTGTCATAAACTCACCTCTTATTAGTACTGTGCGAAAGCGCGATCTCATCGCCTGGATGATTAGCCTGTGCATTGCCATGACAGTATGGGTAATTTAAGGTGTACTAATCCATCAGCATAAATGCACGACCCTGTTGCATAAAACTATACAGTGTCGATATGCGTTCGTTTTCCCGCTTTGCAGCCTACTTTATGGAGGTTGCGCGCCATGGAAGTCTTCGAAAAGCAGCGGAAAGGCTGCACGTTTCCGCGTCAGCCATTAATCGGCAGATCCTCCAGGCGTAAGAAGACTTGGGTATACCATTGTTTGAGCGACTGCCGGGTGGCATGCGTATGACAGTGGCAGGTGAACTTCTCTACACTGGCCTACTCCGCGGGCACCTGAATTCAACCTGACAAAATAACGATTTGATGAGATTAAGGGGCTGAGGCGTGGAACAGTCAGTATCGGCGGGTTCAGGCTTTAACGGAGGGGCAACTCTGTGACGAGATTTCTGCCAATGCTCAGGAGCATAGCTGGCTGGATCTCCAGCTGAATGTTTAAAGCAGCGCCGTAATCACACAGCAGGTGCGGGATTCCGAAATTGATTTTGGACTTATACTCGCCCCGGAAAGCGTTCTCGGACTTGAAGTTTTAGCCCTTGCTGAACATCATTTAGCTAGCCTGATAACAAACGAGCCATCTTCTTTTTTGATTTTGGCTCCTCGCTCTGCCCAGCGATCCGCAAGCTCAAAAAACTCATCGGCACTGATATTGAAATCCAGCACAACCTCCCTGAACTCACCACTTTTCAACAACTCGTTCGCTTTTTTTAAGGACTTTGCGGTTGCGCTTTTCATCGATTTTCTTCTCCGAAATTTGAGTGGGCGATTCTTGTTCAAGGCAGGATATCCCTGGTTGCTTCTTTAGTCGCAAAAAAATGCGCCGCCCGGCGCATTTTCATCCATAGGATGCCCCCCTACAGAGTCCCCTTCCCCTGCGTGTGAGCATTCCATCCTTTAATGATGCTCATAAAGGCAAGACCTACCGGGATAAGTGATCCCCACAAGACAGCATTCCAGCCATAAAGGTTTAGCAGTGCGCCGGAAGAAAATGACCCGACCAACATCACACCGAATACCACAAAGTCGTTCAGGGACTGAACCTGCGTTTTTTCTTCTGCCCGGTGGTACTCAACAATTTTTGCTGATGCGCCAGTGAAGCCAAAATTCCAGCCGATGCCCAGCAGAATTAATGAAAGCCAGTAATGAAAAATGTCTGTTCCGCTTAGGCCTGCAGCAACCGATGCAACGGTAATCACTAATCCAGCGGCCGTCACTCGCATGGAGCCGAAACGGTTAATCAGCCTGCCCGTAAAGAATCCTGGCCCGTACATGGCAATAACATGCCATTGAATGCCCAGATTCGAAGCCTGCTGAGAGATAGCGTGCATGTGCATGGAAAGCGGTGCGGCAGTCATCAGAAAATTCATAACCATATAGGTTACCGCACCGCAGAACACGGTCAGAGTAAAACCAGGCTGACGCACAATGTCGCGCAGAGGACGCCCTTTTGATTGTATTGCTACAGGAGGCTCAGCAGGTGTAACGCCTTTCAGGATAACCGCGGCAATAGCAGCTACACACGACTGGGCAAGAAAGGTCATGGCGAACGGATGAAGCGGCCAGAGATTCATCGTCGTTGTCACCAGCATCGGACCGATGACGCCTGCCAGAACACCGCCTCCCATGACCAGAGACAAAGCACGCGCGCGTCGTTCCGGATCAACGCCGTCTGTTGCTGCAAAACGAAAACTTAGCGCAACGGCGGCGTAAGCCCCGCCGAGAAATCCAGCGAGACAAAATAGCAGGAAGGAGCTGATCACAACGGCCAGAGCTGCCATGAGACCGGTCAACACCCCTGCACCGGTTCCCACCATAAAGACGGTTTTACGGCCCCTTTTTTTAGCCAATGCGCCGAGAGGCAGGATGCATGCAGCCATCCCCAGGACAAACATGGTGACCGGCATTGTGGCGAGCGTTGGGCTGGGCGCAATATCATTACCCACGATGGCGCCAGTGGCATAGAACACCACGGCATTCGCGCCGGCAAGCGCCTGGCACGCGGACAAACGGAAAATGTTATTTTTTTGCTCTGCGACGGAAAGTGTGTGTTCTGCGATCATCTGATCGAGCATCCTTAGTGATTGTAAGCACGAACCCATAACGTGCTTTTCCTTACGCCTCGTTTGCCTGTTCAAACGGCATCGCCTCGATGATGGCAGGAACCACAAAGAGGCGACTGAAACATAATGATGTTCTGCCTGCGCCGGAGTGCTTACAAACCCGAACGGATGAACGGCATCGCCATCATGCGTTACGTCCTGCCATCACGCCACCATCAATGTCCCAAATTGCGCCGGTCACCCAGCCAGTCTTGTCTGAAAGCAGAAAAGCCACGGTCTCAGCAATGTCTGCCTGCGTGCCCACACGGCCAATCGGATGGAAGCTGTCAAAGCTGTTCATTACATCTTTCACGTCGTCTTTTGGGATAAAACCTTCGTAGATCGGTGTATGCACAACCGCCGGAGAGACGGCATTCACGCGGATGCCCTTGTCGCCCAGTTCAATCGCCAGATTTTTGGTCATCGCGTGCAGTCCCGCTTTTGCCATTGAATAGGCAGAGGAAGGCGTAGCACCGATTGCCTGCTGTGCCCACATAGAACCAATGTTGACTATTGAACCTTTAATATCGGCCGCAACCATATTGCGCACCACATCGCGGGTGATAAAGAAGGTGGCGCGGTTGATGCTCATGTACATGTCATAGTCAGACGCTTCATGTTCGATAAACGGTTTTGGGAAGAATACCCCTGCGGCATTCACCAGCAGACTGATGTCTTTATGTTCCGCATTGATGGTTTTAACCACTTTCTGCAGTCCCTCCTCTTTAGTCAGGTCGGCCACAATCACAGATACCTTGCTGTCCGCAACCAATGCCTGACGAGCCTGTTCAGCTTTATCCTGACGGCTACCCACCAGCACAACACGGCCTCCGTTTTCTAAAATCAGTTTCGCCGTTTCGAAACCCATGCCGCTGGTACCGCCGACCACTAACAGTTTTTTTCCGGCAAAAGATGTGTTCATTACTAACCTCATAAATCGTTGATTATCATGAATGAAGAGTAGAGCGCTTCATTGTGTGAACGCAGAGTGCCATCACGGCTTCAGGTTGACGAATGAGAAGAAGTTGTGTCACAAGAAAGAAAATCTTTTTCGTTAACTCTGTTAGCGTTGATCAGGAATATTTCTATGCGATCGCTAAACCGGCTGAAATGGCTGCATGCTTTTGAGGCAACCGCGCGGCACGGAAGCTTTACCGGCGCAGCGCAAGAGCTGGGGGTCACGTCAGCAGCGGTTGGTCAACTCGTCCGATCGCTCGAAGATTGGGTTGGGCACCCGCTGCTTCACCGCACACGCAGCGGCAAAGCGCGTCTGACACTGGTTGATGAAGCTCAGGAAGCCCTTGAGGACATCACTCAGGGATTGGACAAGCTCGAAACCGGCCTGTCTAAACTGCGTGGCCGCCGTGCGCGCTCAGCCATTGTTGTCACTGCGTCACAGGTTTTGATGATGAACTGGCTGATGGAGCGCCTGAACCGGTTCTCTGAAGTGCATGAAAATACAGATTTGCGCCTCAACGTGACGGACAAGCTGATGGATGTGTCACACGGTGAAGCGGATATCGGCATTCGTTGTGGGCTGGGAGACTGGCCTGGCGTGAACAAAACATGGCTGATGGATGAAGAAGCGGTATTAGTATGCAGTCCACGGCTTTCCCCGCCGCGAAAAATGGCCTGTGGTGAATGGCTCGCCACGCAAAAGTTGATTCATGATGACACGCCACATCCCGGTGCAGACTTTCCTTCATGGGAGGATGTTCTTAAGGCGGTAAATGCACCTGAAGCACTTGAGAGTGGGCTGCATATCAACTCCACTGCAGCAGTGATTTTATCAGCGCTGAGCGGTCGGGGTGTTGCCATTGTTCGCCATGCGCTGGTTAAACAACTTATTGAAACCGGGCAACTCGTGCAGCTTCACCCTGAGCAACGCTGGCCGCTGAAATGGGCTTATTATCTGGTGACACCGCAACATCAGACTATGCGAAGTAAAGTCAGAATGTTCCATGACTGGCTTATTGGGGATGTGAAGAGTGATGATGAGTCAATCGCATGTGAAGACAATCAATAAGTGATGTATTTCGCAGGCAACCTGACTATGTTAGTGAACATATGCCGAATGCATTAACACCCCAAAACGAGGTTAAGGATGATTTCACTGGGTTTTGTGTCAAAGAAAATGCTGACTAGTTGGGGTGACGTTCCGCCCTACCTGCCTGATTTCCAGTTCCACGAAAAACACAGTGCGGTAATCCAAACCACCAGCCCGGAAAAGATCATGCCGCTTATCAAGGCCTTCGATCTTGAGCAGGATGCGGTGATCCGGGCATTGATGTCGATTCGACAGTTGCCGCGTAAACTGCAAAGAAAGGCCCCTGTATCCCAGGATGATCAATTCGGTCTGCAAACCTTCACGCTTCTTCACGCCTCTGCTTTAGAACTATGCTATGGCTTAAGAGGCGAGTTTTGGCGTGCCGACTTTGGCCTGGAAAAGATTTCAGACGCTGAAGAGTATCAGCAGCCCGCGCGGCCGGGTGCTGCAAAGCTGTTGCTGCGCTATCAAGTTAATATCATTAATGGCAGCCAGTCCGAACTTATTACGGAAACGTTCATCCACTGCCCCGAC
The DNA here is from genome assembly GCF_037153115.1 of Pantoea sp. USMM079. NCBI lineage: Bacteria > Pseudomonadati > Pseudomonadota > Gammaproteobacteria > Enterobacterales > Erwiniaceae > Pantoea > Pantoea sp. USMM079. Next base: position 69,398 of record NZ_JBBCKX010000011.1, on the reverse strand, counting down.
AAAGCCTCTCATTTTAAGATGGCAGCTTATTGGCTGGCGATCAGAGCGGGAAGTGGTTTGATTCGGCGCAGAACGTTGAGCGCCGTTAAGCGTGAGTTAGAAAAATATTCAGATAAGGAAACGAGATGATTTCGCCAGAGAATGCTGAGCATTATGTCTGGGGTGATAACTGCGACGGTTGGTATTTAGTCAATCGTCAGGACATGTTGATTATTCATGAGAAAATGCCTCCTGGCACCTGTGAAACACGTCACTTTCACTCCGTATCCAGACAATTCTTTTTCGTTCTGCAGGGCGTCCTGACGATGGAACTGGAAGGTGAGAAACACGACATCATGGCCCAGCAGGGACTGGAAATCGCCCCAGGTGCAAAGCATCAGGCCAGAAACGACAGTGAATCTCCAGTGGAATTTCTTGTTATCTCCCATCCAACGCCACGAGGGGATCGTACTGATCTTTCAGCATGCTGAGTTTCAACGATAATGAACCCTCAACCCCAATGAAGGCAGGCCATGAATCACGAAAAAGAAGCTGACCATATTATTGACCTGTATCGGGAAGGTGCCGAAGTCTGGGATAACCATCGCATTAAGCACTTTATCGAGCAGCACTGGTTGGCGCGTTTTCTGGATCTGATTCCCGCAGGCGGTGAGATCCTGGATGTGGGCTGCGGCGCGGGTATTCCTATTGCGCAGCACTTTTTGCAGCAGCAATTCAAGGTCACGGGGGTGGATGCTTCCGAGCCGATGATTGCCCGCTGTCGGGAAAGGTTCCCACAGACGCAATGGCATATTGCCGACATGCGCACGCTGGCACTCGCGAAGGCTTTCAACGGCATCATCGCATGGGACAGCTTCTTCCACCTGACGCGCGATCATCAACGCGCGATGTTTCCACGTTTTGCTCAGCATGCCCAGAACGGCGCGGCATTGATGTTCACCAGCGGGCACGGCGACGGCGAAGCAATGGGCACTTTCCTTGAACGCCCACTCTATCATGCCAGTCTGGATCACGATGAATTCCGCCAACTGCTGTCGGATAACAGTTTCAGCGTGGTTAATCAGGTCACCGAAGATGCCACCTGCGGTGGCAGGACGGTGTGGCTGGCTCAGAAAAACAAAACTGCTTAAAGCGCAAAATCGACGTGCTGGCCGCCAGGCATATTTACGCCAATCGTTAATTGCCCGCCCAGCGCCTCAACATAACGCTTTAAAGTGGCAATTTTCAGATCTTCGCCGCGCGCTTCAATTGCTGCAACCGACGGTTGAGCGATTCCCATCACCGCCCCTCAATCATCCCCCACATCCCTGCAAACACCCCGCTCAGACTTTTGTTTCCCACTTCCGAAAGGTGGTTATCGTCGCGATACAGCGGCACATTCTCCCTGGCTCCGTAGCAGTAACGGCTGTCACACAATCCCTGCGTGGCATCCAGCAAGGTGATGTTAGGTGAGAGCGCCACGATCTTGTTGAGCATTGCCAGCGCGTCCTGATGACGTGATTGATACTCGGCACGAGATTGCTGAATGGTCAGCACTTTGCCGCGCATCGCATCGCGTGACATGCGATAAATCACGTCATAACCGAATTCCGGCACCGGCGTCATGATAAAAACACGATGATGGCTGGCGAGTTGTTTCACTGCGGCGCCAAAATGCTGTTGGTAGGCGGCGATGGAACTGCCGTCCTGCCTGAAGCTATAGGTCGGTGCGCTGCTGCCGCTTCCATACTCGCCGTGCAGATAAAACGACATGCGATTGATGATCAATACCGATGCGTTGGGATATTTGCGTTCAATATCAGCCATTGCCGCTTTTACAAAGCCACCGCAATCAGGGCTGGCGCGGCGTTGAATATCCGGCACTGAAGGACAGCCAGACTGTGCGATGAACACCACGCCACCCTGCGTTCCCGCGCTGGCCACAATCGAGGACAACATGGCGGCGGCGTGGCTATCACCCAGCACCACCAGATTCACCCTTCTGGCATCGCCAAATACGCACTGTGGTGATGTGAGGCCGCTAAGTACAAAGCAATTTTTAGCCAGCGCAAAGCGTTGCTGTGAATAATGATCGATTGAGGCCACCACGGCGGGCGCGCGCGAAGGGATTCCCGCCCTCGCAACGATCGTCACACCGAACAACATCACCACAGCAGCCTGTCCCAGCGCGATATAGGTTTTCCGGCTGAACCAGCTTTGCCTGTTCTCAACCCAGACGTAAGAAGCCCAACCGGCAGCCAGTGACAATAGGATCAGTAATACCTGGCTGACGAACGTGACCGGCCAGTCCGCCAGATGCCAGAACACCCACAAGGGCCAGTGCCATAGATATATCGAATAAGACGTTTTGCCGATGTGCTGCATCACGCGATGATTTAACCACCGACTGTTCTGTACCCCCGCATGAAGGATCAGCGCGGTGAACATCACCGGTATCAACGTCATGATGCCGGGCCACGCGATATTCTCATCAAATATCAGCGCACACAAAATCAGCGCCAGAATACTCAGTGGTGGAACCCAGCCCTGCCCGCTCAGTCGTGTTTTAGGTGCCAGATAAACTAATCCGCCAACCAGCATTTCCCACGCGCGGGTGGGCAACAAATAATAGGTGGCGGTGAGATGATAATCAGCAGCAACCATCGCCAGCACCAGGCCAAACGACAACAGCGCCGCTATGCTCATCACCCAGGCAAATTGCTGGCGCAGGAAACGCGCGGTGAACATCAACGCCAAAGGTAATAACAAATAAAACTGCCACTCAACGCTCAACGACCAGGTATGCAGCAGCCATTTATATACCGATCCGGTATCAAAATAACCGCCCTGTTTGAAATAGACCACATTGGATATAAAGCTGAGGCTGGAGACCGCATGCTCCGCCATGCGTTGATACTCGTCTGGCGGCATCAGGAAATAACCCATCAACATTAATATTGCGCACAGCACCATTAATGGCGGGATAATTCGCCTGCAGCGCGCGGCATAGAAAGCCATCAGTGAAAATTTCTGATGATTAAGTCGCGAGAGAATAATTCCCGTCATTAAATAACCAGAAATAACAAAGAACACATCCACACCGAGGAATCCTCCGCTCACCTGGGGAAAACCAAAGTGGTAGAGGATGACTAACATAACCGCATAGGCACGCAGCCCGTTTATGTCAGAGCGGAAATTCATTGGGATGATCCCTGAAAGAGGTTTTCAGGATAATGTAAAGATTGTGATAAGGCGCGGCAATCGATGAAAGGTCTGTCATTTCATCGCCATCATACGAGAAATGGAACTGTGCACCCGATGATTTATCTCAAGGTGATCGAATGACACCTCGAATTATCATCAGGTTGTCAGAGGTAAAAAGAGGAACACCTTAACGAACTGATTATTGACTTAAATGAAATGAGTTCAGGATATTCAGAATAGTGGCACACTCTCATCAGCCGATATTAACGTTCCAGCATAGTGAATTGTTAAGGTTTATCTGGTGCTAATACCGCAATTGCCCCCTCAATTAAACGATAGTGCGCAGGCGTGCGGCCAATAATTTCCCCATCAGCATTAATGTCATGCGGACGCCGGGTGTGCAGGCTAAATTGGGTGCCGCTCAACGTACGCACACTGCCCCAGCGACCATGCGTGCCACGGCGCAGCGAGGGAAACAGCGCCTGAATTTGCCACCAGTGACGCACTTCCAGGCTATACGCATCCAGACGACCATCATCGGGTGCTGCGTCCTTCTCTATCGTCATCCCGCCGCCGTAAAAACGGCCGTTGCCCACCGAAAACTGCACCGTTTTAATCGCTTCCTGCTGGCCATCATAATGCAGCATGGCGCTGAACGGACGGCTTTGCCGCAGCAGGCGTAAAGCCGCAAGCGCATAACCCGCTGTGCCCCACTTTTTCTTGGCTGCTGCGGTGAGATTTCGCGCCAGACTGGCGGAGAAGCCTACGCTGGACACGTTCAAAAACAGATGGCCGTTGACTTCACCCAGATCGATACGCCGCGTGTGCCCTGTGACGATGATGTTGATTGCTGCATCCACATTAAAAGGAATGCCTAATGTACGGGCAAAGTCATTGGCCGTGCCGAGCGGTAAAATGCCCAGCGGCAAGCGGGATTGCATCAGCCCTGGTGCCGCTGCATTCAGCGTGCCATCGCCGCCGCCGACAATCACCACATCCACCTGATGCTGATGCGCCAGAATCAATTCACTGTAACTGCGTTCATCATCTTCGTGCGGGGTAATCAGGGAATAGCCTGCTGCCGATAATTGCTGATGTGCCAGATCCGCCCACTGCGCACCACGTCGTGCCCGACGATTGACCAGCAGTAGCGCGCGCCGCTGCTCAGGTTCAGCACCAGAATGGGTCATTTCGATATTTCCCTGAAATTAAATGCATCAGGCCAAAGTAAACAGAGATAACGCAACTGGCAATCTTCCTTAGATATCTTTACACCCATAATAAGATTTATCTATATCTGAAAGTTATTAAGATCCCCTTAAGATTTTTGTGCTTCACTTATTCACTGGCGAACACCAGATTTGACGCATTGCGTTATCACAATACTCTCAATGAGCAAGGGTGAATTATGCTGATAAAACTGAAGCGCACCAGAACACACGTTGAAGATCGTAATCTCGCCCTGTGCCTGGCCACATCAGCGGGATTATTGAACGCCATGGCGTTAGCCGCTTTTGGCTTTTTCCCCTCGCATATGTCCGGCAACATCGCACAAATCTCCAGCGATTTGAATGAGATGGATATACGTAATCTTAAAGTCTTCATTGCCATGATTGGTGCCTTTGTCACCGGTGCGGTGGTGGCAAGGATTTCGGTGGTGCTTGGCGTAATTAATGGGCTACGTACCATATTTAGCTGCATTCTATTGGTTGAAGGCGTTTTATTAATATTGACGTCGCTGTTCGAGATCTATTATTTCTCATCGAATAATAACGCAGAAATATTATTACTACTGGCATTTTTAATGGGTGTGCACAATTCCACCTCGACGCAACTTTCGAACGGCCGCGTACGATCGACCCATATTACCGGCACACTAACCGATGCAGGTATCTCTATCGGTTCGGTATTTGTTGCATTATTACGCCGCGATCCCTCCAAAAACATCCGTGCCTTTAAACAGCAGCTGAATACCCATCTGGTGACCATTTTCTCCTTCCTGACCGGTGGCATTGTCGGCCTGCTGATCTTCAATGCGTTAGGCTTCGGATCGCTGATTGGCCCCGGATTGATTCTGGTGGTGATTGCCACGCTTTCGATTATTTTCACGCTTTATAAAGTGAAGCGTCGCGGTTACGCCAAAGCAATTCCTTCTTAAGACGGAATTAGCAGTAGTCACTCTGCGATGCAGGCGATATAACAAAAGCAGGACAATCTCATCGCAGAGGACGACATGGCGCTTTCACACGAATTAATTTTAATCTACACCACCTATTTTGTTGCCACCGCCAGCCCTGGCCCGAGCAATATGGCGATCATGGGCACGGCGATGAAGAAAGGACGCGGTGCCGCACTGGCGCTGGCAAGTGGTGTGATCAGCGGTTCGATGATGTGGGCGCTGCTGGCAGCCTGCGGCGTGTTAACCGTACTGGCAACCTTTGCTCAGCTCTTGATTGTGCTGAAAATCGGCGGTGGATTATATTTACTGTGGCTGGCCTTTAAGGCGGGAAAATCCGCGTTACGCCGTCCCGATGCGAATGAATTCAGCGCCAACGGCGATAAAGTCGCCTTTGCCAGGCTGTTTCGTCAGGGGATTTTGATGCACGTCGGTAATCCCAAGGCGATTCTCACCTGGGTGGCGATCATGTCGGTAGCACTGAAACCGGATGCAGCGGCCTCAACTTTGCCGATGATCATCGCCGGATGTGCCACGATCTGCGTGCTGGTGTTTTGCGGCTATGCGCTGTTATTCTCAACTGCGGTGTTGGCGGCATTTTATCGCCGTATCCGCCGTGGGCTGGATGCGCTGCTGGCCTGCTGCTTCGCCGTTGCGGGATTGAAACTGGTGTTTAGCCGGAATTAAACGGGGGCGGTGCTGGCAAGCGCAGCACCGCTTGCAAATCAGGAGTTGTTTGGCGCAGCGGCCTGCGTTTCGCTAAAGGTCGGCTTCTGACGCGTCACCGAATAGACCACGTTTTTCGGGCCTTTGGTGTCGGTGGTCACATCCACCGACGCGATGGTCACCCTGCCAAATCCGAACAGCGTCTGCACGTAACCACCGATCTGGTGTTTACCTTCAGCAACGCGAATCTCTTTATTCTCGCCTTTCTGCAACAGCCCGGCATCCTGACCATCTACCGTCACGTAAACGGATGAGCCGTCATCAGTGCGGGTGACCAAATGCGATACGTTAATCACCGTAGGGCCACTTTCAAACTGCGAAGGAATGTTGTCATTCTCGATGGGGGCAGCGGCTGGAGCGTCAGCTTGCGCGGTAGCGTTGCTGTCTGCGGCGTGGCGTGCACAACCGGTAAGCATGAGTGCGGCCGTCAGAGCGGCCAAAGTGAAACGCGAAAACATCGTGACGAAAAACCTTTTGCTAAATGAGAAGCGATTATTTTAGCGTGCCTCGCGGAGTGATGACAGTCACACAAATCCAGTATTTTCCGAAAACCTGTCTCCAGGTGTTTCATCTGCAGGAACACAGCACGGAATGCAAATGGGTAAAACCAGGGCACCCGCAAGGACGCCCTGCCTTATCACGCTTACCAGCTGTAGCTGACAGACGCCACAATCGAACGACCGCTGCCGTAGAAGCATGCGCTGGTGTTGCTGCATGAGGCAACATAGTGCTTGTCGGCCACGTTGTTGACGTTCAACTGCAGCGTGGTGCCACGCAGTGAGTTAGCCGCTTCGCCCAGCTCATATTTCGCCATCACGTCATACAGCGTGTAGTGCGGAACCTTGTCCTGACCGATGGAATCCGCCCAGGCGGTGCCGGTGTAACGCACACCGCTGCCGAGCGTCAGACCGTTCAGCGCACCACTCAGGAAGCTGTAGCTGCCCCAGGCAGATGCGGCATGGCGCGGAATGCTGGAAGGCGTTTTGCCAACCTGCGCAGCGGTGTTGCTCTCTTTGGTTTCCGCATCGGTAAAGGTATAAGCCGCCATCACCTTAATTTCAGGGGTAATTTGCGCGTGCGCTTCCGTCTCGATACCTTTGGACTTCACCTTACCGATCTGCTCGTTGTAACCCAGTTCGCTGTTGTAAGAGGTGATGTTTTTCTGCGTGATATCAAACGCGGAAACGGTGAACACCGCATCCCAACCCACTGGCTGATATTTGATACCGATTTCCGTCTGCTCACCGGTGGTCGGTGCGAACGGATCGCTGCCCGGCGCACCGGTACTCAGGTTCGGTTCGAACGAGGTGCTGTAGCTGACATACGGCGACAGGCCATTATCAAACGCATACAACAGACCGGCACGGCCGGTGAACTTGCTGTCATTTTGCTGAGTGGTGGTGTTCTCAATGCGGTCCTGCGTGCGCACTTCTGACCAATCCTGGCGACCGGACAGCAGCAGATTCCATTGATTCCATTCCAGCTGATCCTGCAAATACACGCCAACCTGATCGAGCTTTTTGCGCGTGCTGGTGTTCAACGCCAGATCGCTCTCATTGATCGTCACGCTGGTCGGATTCGCCCAGTCGAGAATGTACTGATCACCGCTGTCGCGCCACAGTTTGTTATCGACATCGCTCCATTTGTAATCCAGCCCGCCCAGCACGGTATGCGCAACGTTGCCAGTATCGAACGTTGCTTTCACCTGGTTATCAATGCCCAGTTCTTTGGACTTGATTTTGTCATGCTGCGGACGGCGGTTGATCTGATGGTCACTGCCATCCACATCGAAGGTATAGACCAGGTATTTGTACGACTCATCCATGTTGCTGTAACGCATATTCTGCGTGAAGCTGATGTTGTCGTTAAAGTTATGCTCGAAGATGTAGCCAACAGAAGTCTGCTCGCGTTTCGCTTCGTTAAAGCTCGGATCGCTGACGTTGAAATCGTAAGGAATGTAGCCCGCGCTGGTGTTAAACAGCGTGCCGTTGGCAGGCAGGAAGTTACGATATCCGGCCTTTGGCTCGTTTTGATACATCGTCAGCAAGGTGAAACTGGTGTCCGCGTTTGGCAGCCAGGTCAGCGCGGGGGCAATCGCCATGCGCTGCTGTTTGTTATCTTTCACGAACTCATGTTTGGTGCTGGCGATACCGTTGAGACGATAAAACAGCGTGTTGTCGTCATTCAGTTTGCCGCCGAAATCAAACGCCGCTTCGCCCAGATGCTGATTACCAGTGCTGAGCTGAACTTTATGAATGCTCTGCGCGGTTGGGCGCTTGCTGGTCATCGCGATGATACCGCCGGGGTTCACCTGGCCGTACAACACCGATGCCGGGCCATGAATCATCTCCACACGCTCCAGCAACCATGGGTCGATCTGCCCTGCCGCGCCAGCCTGGCCGGATAAGCCATAGCTCAAGCCATCGAGGAATTTCGGTGCATAGCGGAAACCACGCGCGATGATTTCATCGTTACGGTTCGAGTTGCCACGGTAGTTGGTCAGCACGCCGCTGGTGTAGCTCAGAGCATCCGCTACCGACGGCGCTGCCTGATCGTCCATCTGCTCACGCGTAATCACCGAAATCGATTGCGGGGTTTTACGCAGTGGGGTCGAGGTTTTCGTTCCAGCAGCGCTCTCTTTCGCCACATAGCCTAGCAGCGGAGACGTCACGCTTTCACGCGTATCTGCATTCACGGTGATGGTCTCTTCTGCCGCGACGCTGAAAGTGGCAGGCGCCACCAGCAGAATTGAGGCCAGTGACAGGTGAAGACGGGAGAATCTGAACGGAAGTGCCACAGCAGGTATTGCTAAATTTTTTGCTTTAACGGACATAGTTGCCATCTCTATTTCAAACTGCCTTGTCGATGAAATAATCCGTCCATTCCCCTTCACCCAACGGCGAAAGCTGTAACGGATTGAAATATAACTTCCTCTGATAAAACTCGGCCCTGAATCCCCCTTAAAAGCCTATTTCAGAATAATCATCTGAAAAATAGGGGATTTATTCGGCGCAAAAATAATATTGCAAATGTAAATCGTTATCAATAGCATTTGCATTACGTTTGTTAATGTAAAGTCTTTGAAGAAAATGTGGAGAGAGATTGCAGGATGTTTCTCAGTGACGCAGAACAAATGACGCAAATCTGGTTGCCCACTGGAACAGTTACCCAGTGGTTACAGCAGGACGATCTCGGCAGCCATCGCTGGTGGGAACAGCTTCATCAGGCGGGTACGCCGGTGATTGAGCATGAGGCAGATGGCGAAACGCGCATGCATTTCTTCTGGCGCGATCCAGAAGGCCGTTCCGAGTTATCGTCTACCAAAAAGGTTTATATCGATATAAACGGCGTCACCGATCATCACAGCCAGGCGCCTGAATCCCTTGTTCGCGTCGGCAACAGTGATGTCTGGCATTGGTCGACGCAGATCGAATCTGACTGGCGTGGCAGCTATAGCTTGATCCCGGTGACCGCTGAGCATTTGCCCCCGCTGTTCTGCGGCAGTGACGAAACCTGCCGGGTGCTGCAACGCAAATGGTGGATTTCGCTGATGCCACTGGCGATCCCCGACATGCTTAATCCTTCGCCCCCGTTTCTTAGCAGCCGCCGTTTTGCGCTGAGTAATGCGCATATGCCCGACGCGCCGGATCAATCTGCCTGGCAACAGTTGGATGCCGGATTGGCCGACACCTGGCCAGATGGCCTGCAAACTTTGCAGTGGCACAGCGATCTGCTCAACGTCACGCGTCACGTCTGGCTTTACACCACCGGACAGACTGCGCAACCGGATCAGCGCCCGCTGGCGATTCTGCTGGATGGGCAGAATTGGGTATACGGACAGCCGATTTTCAGCGCCCTCGATCAGAGCACCGCAGCAGGTGAACTGCCGCCTGCCTGCTGGTTATTTATCGACGTGATCGATAGTCAGCATCGCGAGGTTGAGCTGCCCTGCAATGAAACCTTCTGGCAGGCGGTGCAACAGGAACTGTTGCCGCTGGCGCGCCAGCATGCTGCGTTTAGCAATGATGCCAGCCGCACGCTGGTGGCCGGTCAAAGTTACGGTGGCCTCGCTGCGCTGTACGCCGGTCTGCATTGGCCGCAGCGTTTTGGCCGCATCCTCACGCAATCCGGCTCGTTCTGGTGGCCGCACCTGCAATACATCCGTGATTACGCTAACCGTGAACGGCACGCTCCGGGTCTGCTGTTGCAGCGCTTACAGGACAACGCCCTGCCCGCTGGCAAGTTGAAGATTTTTCAGGAAGTCGGCGATCGCGAGCAGGACATGTTGTTCGTGAATCAACAAATACGTCCCGCGCTGGAAGCCGCTGGACATGAACTGTTTTTCCGCTGCTACGCCGGAGGGCACGACGCGCTGTGCTGGCGCGGCGGCTTGATCGACGGCTGCCGCTGGCTGCTGGCCGATCTTCTCTCTGACCCAACCTCAAAAGGTAACCCCCATGTCTGAACAACAAAATCCGTTTGATAACGACGCGCTCGATTTTCTGGTGCTGATCAACGCGCGTCAGCAATACAGCCTGTGGCCCGCATTTGCTCAGGTGCCTGCGGGCTGGCAAAACGTGGCGGGTCCGCTGCCGCGTGCCGCAGCGATTGAGTACATCGAAACACACTGGCAGGACATGCGACCAGCGACGCAACAGACGTCGTCCAGCGCACATTAATTTTTCGCTTTTTAACTTTTCCTTTTTCGATTTTTTTAGACGGGAACATTCCTTTGGCATCGTTAATCACGCATTCACCTGCGTATCCTTTGGTGGCGGCTCAGCCCGGCATCTGGATCGCTGACGCTATTGCGCAGCAGCGCAATCAATTTACCGTGGCGCACTACAGCGTGCTGCACGGCGACATCAACCGCGCCGCCCTGGACAGCGCCATCCGCCAGACGATGGCGGAAGCCGATACGGTGCAGGCACGCTTTGGCCTCGATGAAAACGGGAATCCCGCGCAATGGTTTGGCGCGCAGGCTCTGGTGCTGCCGGAGTGGCATGACTTCAGCCAGCGCGCGGACGCCACCGGTCAGGCGCATAAACTGATGCAGGCCGATCTGCGCGCCGAACTGGCGGCCGACGGTGATAAACCGCTGTATCGCCACGTGTTAATGCGCGTGGGTGATGGCAGCTGGTGGTGGTATCAGCGTTATCACCATCTGCTGGTTGATGGCTTCAGTTTCGAAGCACTGACGCAGCGCGTGGCGGCCATCTATGCCGAACTGTGCCGTAGCGAGGAACCCTCACTTTCACCCTTCACGCCGTTTAGCGAGGTGATTGATGAGTATCAGCAGTGGCAGGCATCCCCGGCGTTTGCCCGTTCCGCCAGCCACTGGCAGACCTATGCGGCTGACCTGCCCGAAACTTTAACCCTCTCCAGTGAAAGCGTAACGGATGCTGGCGATCGTCCGATCAGCTGCCACGTCGCGCTACCGGAGTTGAAAACGTTGCGCCAGCACGTGGCGTTCCAGGATTGCAGCGAAGGCGATATTGTCAGTGCCCTTCTGGTGGCTTATCTGGCGCGCATTAGCGACAACTCGCGCTTAGCGATTGGCTTTCCGTTTATGCGCCGCATGGGCTCAGCGGCACTGACGACGTTGGGGCCGGTGGTCAACGTGCTGCCGCTGATCTTCGACATCCCTCATCACACCGATTTAGCCGCGCTGGTGCAGCAGGTACAGGCGGAAATCCGCAAAGCACGCCGTCATCAGCGCTATGAAGCAGAGCAACTGCGTCGCGATCTTGGGTTGGTCGGCAGCAGCCAACAGCTTTACGGGCCGGTGATTAACGTCAAGGTCTACCATGATGATCTGCAATTCGATGGCATTCCGGCGGCGACCCAAACCTTAGCCATGGGCCCGGTCGATGATATCGAGTTTGAAGTGGGCTTCCGTGATGGCGCATTGCAGTTAACGCTGGTGGCTAACCCGACGCGCTACGACGCGCAAATGTTACAGCGTCACGCCGATCGCATTCGTCATCTTCTCATGCAGTTCGCTGCAGAACCACAAGCCACCCTCGATACGCTTTCGATCATTGCTCCGGACGAACAGGCTGATTTACAGCGCTGGTCCACCGGCCCGAAAATCACCCCGCCAGCGGGGGCGACCACTATCGTGGATATGCTGCTGCAACGCACGGCACAAAGCGCTGACCTGACGGCAGTCGTCTGCGGCACACAGTCACTGACGTATCGCCAGCTGACCGACCGCGCCATGCAACTGGCACATGCCTTGATGGCGCGTGGCTTACAAGCAGACGACGTGGTGGCGATCGGTATTCCGCGCTCGGTGGATTCGCTGGTCGCCATCTTTGGTGTGCTGGCGAGCGGCGCGGCGTATATGCCGCTGGACCTCGACTATCCACGCGAACGTCTGGCACTGATGTGTGACGATGCCCAACCCGCATTATTGCTGACTCACTCCACGACACTGGCGCAGATGCCAGCCCTTTCCGCACTGTGCATCGATCAGCTGGAGAGCGAATTGGCGTCACAGCCGACCAGCGTACCGAGCACCCTGCAGTGCGGTGACGATCTCGCCTATATGATCTACACCTCCGGATCCACCGGCCGGCCAAAAGGGGTAATGAGCACGCACCAGGGGCTGTTGAATCTGTTCCTGTCACACCGCGAGCATCTGTTTGGACCGGCGATTGACCGTTTCCACGCCAGCAGTCCGCGCCGCATGCGCGCCGGTCACACGGCTTCGTTCTCGTTCGACTCTTCGTGGGAACCGCTGTTCTGCATGCTGATGGGCTGCGAGCTGAATATCTTCGACGAAGAGCTGCGCCGCGATGCCTGGGGTTTGATTCAGCAGATGAACGCGGTGCCGGTCGATCTGCTGGACATCACGCCGTCATTCTTCTCTCAGATGATCGACAGCGGATTACTGGAAGAGGAAAACCACCGCCCTGCGTTTGTCATGATTGGCGGTGAAGCGGCCACGCCGACGTTGTGGAAACTGATGCAGCAACAGCAGCAGATGGAAATCCACAATTACTACGGCCCGTCTGAGTACACCATTGATACCCTCGGTGCCAGCGTGCTGGCTTCCCCGCAGCCGGTGATTGGTCGCCCGGTGGGCAACAGCCAGGTTTATCTGCTCGACAGCCAGTTGCGTCCGGTGCCGATTGGCTGCACCGGCGAACTCTATATTTCCGGAACCGGCATCGCGCGCGGCTATCTGCGCCGCCCGGATCTGACAGCCGCCCGCTTTGTGGCTAATCCCTTCCGCGAAGGCGAGGTGATGTATCGCAGCGGCGATGTGATGCGCTGGCGTCATGATGGTCAACTGGCGTTTATCGGGCGCGTGGATCACCAGATCAAAGTGCGAGGTTTCCGCGTCGAACTGGGTGAAATTGAAAACGCGCTGGTGGCGCTGCCCGAAGTCAGTACCGCAGTGGTGATTGCCGAAGTGATGGGCGCCACTCACCGTCTGATTGGCTACTGCTCAGTGCAGGATGATGTCCTGCGCGCCGATCCGCAGCTCAGCAACCGCTTGCTGGCGCAGTTGGGTAGCCAGTTGCCGGACTATATGCTGCCAGCCGTGCTGATGGTGCTGGATGACCTACCACTGAATGTGAATGGCAAAATCGACCGCCAGGCACTGCCGAAACCCCATCAGGCTCAGCAACAGCAAAGCCGCGCGGCGCGCACCCCGCAGGAAGCGTTAATTTGCCAGGCGATGGCCAGCCTGCTCGGATTGGAGAGCGTCGGCGCGGAGGATGACTTCTTCTCACTCGGTGGTGACAGCATTTCGGCGATGGGCCTTAGCACCGCCGCTCGCCGCGCTGGTTATATGCTGCGCCCGCGAGACATTTTTGCCGAACGCACCGCCGCACGTATGGCGCAAGATCTCGCCCTGCTAACGCAACACACTCAACATGCCCGCGTGTCGCAACAGGGCGCAATTGGTGGTCTGCCGATTCTGCACTGGTTCCATGCGCAGGCGGGCATCAACGCGCGCTTCGCTCACGGCGTGCTGCTATCGGTGCCACCTGAGCTGCAACTTTCGCAGCTGGAACAATTGATTGAGCAGCTCGCCAGCGCGCATCCAGCCCTCAACGCCTTCACGCGTGATAAGCAGTTAGTGGTGGGCGAATCGCTCTCTGCGCGCCCTGCGCGTTGTCGTGTTATCGAAGTGTCAGCATGTGACCAGGCCGCCGATCAGGCCTTCCGTGACGATGCAGCACGCCTCGATCCGGCGACAGGATCATTGCTACAGGCAACCCTGCTCCAGACACAAGGTGCAAGCTGCGGATTGGTGTTAACGCTGCACCATCTGGTGGTGGATGGCGTGTCATGGCGAGTATTGCTGGATGAACTGCAACAGGCCGGTGATGCACTGCTAAGCGGTACACCGATCACGTTGCCTGCCGAAGAGACCTCACTGCATGACTGGTCCGCTACGCTGCTGGCTAACCTGGCATCACGCGCCAGCGAAATGCCGTTCTGGCAACGCATGCTGGAACAGCCGCTGCCGGCGCTGGGTGAGCGAGCCTTAACGGGTAACGAGCGTGTCTTGCATCAGCGCACCCTGCTGGATGTGGCCACCAGCTCTGCCTTGCTACATACCCTGCCGCAGCAATTCCGTGCCACCAGCGAAGAGTTACTGCTGACGCTGCTCTCACTGGCGCTGCGCAGCATGAACGGCAGTGCGTTACAACGCGTGACGCTGGAGTCACACGGCCGTGCCGAGTTGCACGATCATCAGGATCTGGCGCGCACGGTGGGCTGGCTGACAGCGGAGTTTCCTCTGCTGCTCGCCCTGCCTGCTTCGGCCGACCTCAATGACAGCGTGCGCGCGGTAAAATCCGCGCTGCGTGCCGTGCCGGATCGCGGCATCGGTTATGGCCAACTGCGCTGGCTGGATGCCCACCGTGGCATTACATTGGCGAAACTGGCCGCCGACCATGCGCCACAGGTGCTGTTCAATTATCTCGGCCGCTTCACTCAATCCGCCGGTCACTGGCAGCCTCAGCGGACCGCGCAGCAGTTCCGCGACACTTTTGCGGTGATTCAGGACGATGCCATGCCGTTACAGCACGCACTGGAACTCAACGTGTTTGTTGATGACCAGCAGCTGGCGCTGAACTGGAGCTGGGCGGAGGGCGTCTTGCATGCCGATCAGATTGAGCAACTGCATCAGGCCATCGCTCTGGGTGCGCAACAGCTTTACCACTTCGCAGAGCAACAGCCACAGCAGGCCGCCAACACGCTGGTCGCTGCGGAAATCAATCTTGAAGGCGTTGATGATGCGCTGCTGCAACGTTTGCGCGCACGTCACGGGGCCTTTAGCCACGTCTTGCCGCTGCTGCCGTTGCAGAAAGGATTACTGTTCCACGCGCAGACCAGTGGCGCGCAAGGCAGCTATAACTCACTGACGCGATTAACCCTCAGCGGTGATGTGTCGGTAGCATCGGTGCAGCAGGCGCTCAACCAGGTGTTGCAGCGCCATCCGCAGCTCGCCGCCAGGTTTGATAGCGAACTCAGTCTGCAACCTTTGCAGTTGCTGCCGGAAGGCGATCTGCATTGGCCGCTACAGGTGCTGGAAGTCGAGGATATTGACGCCACTGAACATCAGGCGCTGTCACAGGATCTGTTCCGGCAGCCGGTGATGTTGCAGGCGACGCTGATCCCGCATCGCCATGAAGCACGCTGGACGCTGCTGCTCAATGCGCATCATCTGGTGGTGGATGGCTGGTCAACGCCGGTGATTTTAAACGATTTACTTAGCGCATTGCGTCAACAGCCGCTGGCCGCCCAACGCACCCATTATGCCGACATCGTGCGCCAGCTTAGCCAGCGTGATGAGCATCAGGCTCGCCAGCAGTGGCAAGAATGTCTGCGCGACGTGCGGCCCACATTGCTATATCCCAATGCCGCCGAGAGTGCTGTTCAGGAAAAACGCATTACGCTGGACGCCTCGCTGGAGCGCGAACTCTATGCGCTGTGCCGCACTCGCGGATTGACCCTCAACACCGTGATGCAGGGCCTGTGGGGCATGATGTTGTCGATTGCCAGTGGTCAGCAGGACGTGATATTTGGCGCACCGGTTTCCGGTCGTTTCGGCCAGATTGAAGGGATCGATCAACATGTCGGTCTGTTCAGTAACACGCTGCCGGTGCGCGTGCGGTTTGATACTCAACGCCCGTTGCTGGAGCAGTTAGCCGCGCACCAAAATCAGCAGATCCAGCTGATTGAGCAGGATTGCCTTGGACTGGCTGAAATCCAACAGCTGGCGGGTGCGGGTACGCTATTTGATACCCTGCTGGTGGTGGAGAACTACCCTGATAATCAGACATTACTCGACGCCAACGCGAAGGTGCGCTGCGACGCGATCCACAACCGCGGCTATACCCACTACCCGTTAACGCTGCTGGTGCTGCCGGGTGAACAGTTGACGCTATTAATGGAATACCGCGCCTGCGTCACCGATGCCGACCGTCTGGCTGAACGCCTGTTGCTGCTGTTACAGCAGCTGGTGACCACACCGGATCTGCCGTTAACGCAGTGGCGTTTGCAAACCCTCGCCGAGCAATCGCTGCTCGAGTGGGTCAATAACACCGGCGTGCAGCTGGAAAATGAAACCCTACAACAAGCCATCGCCCAGCAAGCCGCACGCACACCGGACGCGCTGGCGCTGTGTGATGTTGAGCATCAGCTCAGCTACCGCGAGATGCAGCGTCAGGCCACATTGCTGGCCGATCGACTGATCGAAGCGGGCGTGATGCCAGGCGATATCGTTGCCGTTGCCTTGCCGCGTTCGGTTCGTCTGAGTATTGCCCTCACTGCCATCTTGCAGGCGGGCGCAGCCTGGTTACCGCTGGACATTGGCTATCCCGATGAACGTCTGGCGTACATGGTGGACGATGCAAGACCGTGGGTGGTGATCACCGAATCGGCCTTGGAAAGTCGATTCGCCAACTTTGGCACTCTGATGATGTTCGATCGCCTTGCCAGTGAGCAGAGTGTGGCACGTCATCCATTGCCTAAACCCGACGCGCAGCGACCGGCTTATGTGCTTTACACCTCAGGTTCGACCGGCAAGCCAAAAGGTGTGGTGGTCAATCAACGCGCCATCGTTAACCGCTTACGCTGGATGCAGGCCAGCTATCCATTGCGTAGCGACGACGTGGTGTTGCAGAAAACGCCGTGCAGCTTTGATGTTTCGGTGTGGGAGTTCTTCTGGCCATTGATGACCGGCGCACAGCTAATGATGGCGCCGCCGGATGCCCATCGCGATCCACAGGCGCTGTGGCAGTTGATTGACGATTATCAGGTCACCACCCTGCACTTCGTTCCGTCGATGCTGGCCGCCTTTGTCGGGCATGTCAGTGCGCAAACCGATCGCGCCTGCGCTTCACTGCGCCGCGTATTTTGCAGCGGAGAAGCGCTGGCCTGCGATCTGGCGCGCAGCTATCAGCAGGTGATCGCCGCTCCACTGCATAATCTGTACGGCCCGACCGAAGCCGCCGTGGATGTCACCTGGCAACCCGCCAGCGGCAACGCGCTCGAAGGCCTGAATGGCCCTGGCGTACCGATTGGTCGTCCGGTGTGGAACACCCAATTGCATATCCTCGATAACCTGCTGCGCCCGGTGCCGGTCGGCGTGCCGGGCGATCTTTATCTCAGCGGCATCCAGCTGGCAGATGGCTATCTGCATCGTGCCGATCTTACCGCGCAGCGCTTTATTGCCGCTCCGTTTGCTGATGGCGAACGTATGTACCGCACCGGTGATATCGCCTGCTGGCGTGAGGATGGCGCCGTAGAGTATCTGGGGCGCAGCGACGATCAGTTAAAGATGCGCGGACAACGTATCGAACCGGGTGAAATTGAGCAGGCGCTGGTGGCATTGCCGGGCGTGGCGCAGGCAGTCGTGGCTGCGCGCAATTTGACACAACAGGCGGCGGCGGACGTCGATAATCGCCAGCTGCTCGGCTGGCTGGTGGCTCAGCCTGGCGTGGCACTGGACATCGAACAGGTAAAACATCAGTTGAGCACTCGCCTGCCCGCCCACATGCAGCCGGTGAGCTATTTGCTGCTGGACGATTTGCCCCTCAGCGCTAACGGCAAACTGGATCGTAAAGCGTTGCCGTTGCCGCAACGCAGCACGCAGGCTGGCCGTCTGCCGGAAACGCCTCACGAGCAGATTCTGGCAGAACTGTTCCAGCAGCTACTGGGATGTGAGCAGGTGTATGCGGACGATGATTTCTTTGCGTTGGGCGGTCATTCCCTGCTGGCGATGCGACTGGCAGCAGAAATGCGCCGCCGTGTAGCGCAGCCGGTGAGTGTCGGACAGATCATCGCCGCACGCAGCGTGGAGAAACTGGCAGCGCTGTTGTCAGGCGATGCCAGCGACAGCAGCGGCAACGGGGAACTGCTGCCACTGCGTGCCGGTCAGGGGCCGACGCTGTTCTGCATCCATCCGGCATCGGGTTTCGCCTGGCAGTACAGCGCGCTGCTGCACTATCTCGACGGCGATTTCCCGATTGTGGGACTGCAATCACCGCGCCCGGCGGGTGTTATCGCAGCCTGTACAAGTGTAGAAGCCATGTGCGATCGCCATCTGGCTGTGATTCGCGAGCAGCAGCCGCATGGGCCTTATTTCCTGCTGGGCTACTCGTTGGGCGGCACGCTGGCACAAGGCATTGCGGCGCGTCTGCAGGCCAATGGCGAAAGCGTGGCCTTCCTTGGTCTGCTGGATACTTACCCGGCCGAAGGACAGGACTGGCGCACGCCCGATGCTGAAGAGGCGGAGCAGGAAGTGGCGCGGGAACAGGCCGAGTTTATGGCTGCTACTGAAGATGAGCGCGATCCCCTGTTACGTGCCGAGAAAGCCGCGATGTTTAGCACCATCGTCGCCAACTACAAGGACGCAGTCGCACGGCTGGCGGAAGCGCGTACGCCGCGTTATGCCGGTAAAGCCACGCTGTTTATGGCAGAGAAAACCCTGCCTGCCGAAATGGATGTGCCTGCGACCTGGAAACCATTTGTTTCAGACCTGGAAATCTGGCCGCTGGATTGCGAGCACGCTGACATTTTGTCTGCCACCTCGCTGAAAGTGCTGGGTCCGCTGATCAACCGGTTGCTGACGGCAACTCGCTTATAACCCGGCCCTCGGCCAATGAATGTGGGCGCGCTAATGTGCGCCCCAGCTCATTTTTAACAATGGATATTTATGGCTAAGCCTTCAATTCTTCTAGATTTCAGCCTGTTGAAAAACAACGCCGCGTTTCGCGCTATCTTCTGCGCTCGCATGCTATCCGTGTTTGCGCTGGGCATGCTGGCAGTGGGCGTGCCGATCCAGATTCAGGCCATGACCGGCTCGACCTTGCAGGTCGGCGTGGCCGTGATGCTGGATGGCATCGGCATGTTTATTGGCCTGCTGCTCGGGGGCGTGCTGGCGGATCGTTATGATCGCCGCAAGCTGATCCTGTTTGCGCGTGGCACCTGTGGTATCGGTTTTGTGTTGCTGAGCCTGAACGCGTTTAGTCCTGCCCCTTCATTGTGGGCGCTCTATTTCCTCGCCTTCTGGGACGGATTTTTTGGTGCGCTGGGCATGACGGCGCTGATGGCGGTGATTCCGCTGATTGTAGGACGCGAGCATCTGGCGGAGGCCGGTGCGTTAAGCATGTTAACCGTGCGGCTGGGTGCGATCCTGTCTCCGGCGCTGGGTGGCATGATTATCGTGGCGGCAGGAGTCGGCTGGGCGTTTGCCGTGGCCGCCCTCGGCACGCTGGCGACGCTGATCCCGCTGGTACGGCTGCCCGCGATGAAACCTGAACAGCAAGAACCAGAACACCCTTTGCGCGCGCTCGCCAGTGGCATTCAATTTGTCTGTCAGCACAACGTGGTGGGTGCCGCGGTGTTGGTCGGCTTACTATTGAGTATGGTGGGCGCGGTACGCATCCTGTTCCCGGCACTGGCGCAAACGTGGCAGGTTGATGCTTCGGCGCTCGGGCTGATGTATTCCGCCGTGCCGCTGGGTGCGATGATCGGCGCATTCACCAGCGGCTGGGTGCGACAGTTGTCACGACCTGGTCTGGTGTTGTTGATTAGCGCGCTGGCCGCCTTTGGCTGTATCGCTTCTTTGGGGCTGTATAGCCAACTAATCCCGGCGTTGCTGGCATTGGTGGCTTATGGCTACAGCAATGCTATCGCTTCACTGCTGCAATTTATTTTGATTCAGCACCACACGCCAGATGCCCTGTTGGGTCGGGTCAACAGCCTGGGCACCGCGCAGGATGTGAGTGGCGATTCGCTGGGTGCGCTGGGGCTGGGTGCACTAGCACGCATGCTGACAGCGCTCAACAGCGTGCTGTGGTTCGGCGGCGTGGCGGCGGGTTTATTGCTGCTGGTCGCGCTGGCCGCACGCGGTTTGCGCTCGGCACAGCTACATCATGAACCACCGGCCACTGAGCAGGCCGCTGCTTAGTGCACGAACTGCCGTTCTATACTGCTGAGTATATTGCTGCCGATTAGTGTGCGAACTGCCGCTCAATACTGCTGAGCATATTGCTGGCACTGTAGTAATCGAGGCGGAAGGTGTCGTTACCCATAGCAAAAATGTCGTGATGCTGTACGGCAGGTAGATGTGCGAGGAACGGATTCTTCGCCACCTGCGGTACCGTTTTTTCATCGGCGGCGAACAGCAGCAGCGTATTGCCGGTGACGCCATCCGCCATGGTCTCGCCGTTGAGTTGGATGATGTCGTTGCGTTTGCCCATGCTGGTACTGCCCTGCAGGCTGGCAGGCGGCATCGCCAGCGTAAAGCCCAACGCTTTCAGTAACTCTCCCTGCGCCGAAGCCGGCGTCCACACATTCATGCCCCGCCCATCTTCGTAATAAACAATCGCAGAGGTCGGCTGCGGCGGCAGGGTAATTCTGCTGCGCAGTGTCTCGACGCGTTGGTCAAACTGCGCGATTGCCTGTTTCGCCTCCGCCTCGTGACCGGTGATGTGACCCAACTGCAACGCCAGCGCCTGCCAGCTCTTATCACCGTAATCAACCACCAGCACGGGCGCGATGGTTTTCAGCTGATCGTAGAGTTTCAGCGCGGAATCGCCGCCGGTCGCCGCGATAACGATCAGATCGGGTGCCTCGGCGGCAATCGCTTCCGCGTTCGGCTGGCTGACATACAGCGGCTTGACGTGACGGGCTTTGGCGACCTCCCCCCACTGGGTAAAGAAGCCCTGGGCATCGGACACGCTGCTGTTACGACTGGTGGCGCCAGAACCAATCAGCGGCGCGTTAATCGCCAGTAAGGTGCCGCTCAACGTCACGCTGGTAGAGACAATGCGCTGCGGTGGCTGCTGTAAGGTGAATGGGCCTTGCGGAGTGGGTATGGTGCGTGGCCAGCTGGCTGAATCTTCAGCGGCGGTAGCCTGGTTAAACACGGAAATGAGGCAGAAGAGTAAAGCCAGAACGGGCAGACGCATCAGGTTATCCATCACTTGATAATTGAGAATGGATATCATTATCAAAATAAAGATGGGGTGCAAGAGGATTTGGTGGCCAGGGCTAAGGAAGGTTGCCGAGGAGTGGTTGAGGGTTGATGATTGGTGAAATTTGATGCTGGAGCGCGGATGAAGATTGAGTGGTCATGCCGAATGGGCTAGTGGTTGCGTTCTGCGTTCTGCGTTCTGCGTTCTGCGTTCTGCGTTCTGCGTTCTGCGTTCTGCGTTCTGCGTTCTGCGTTCTGCGTTCTGCGTTCTGCGTTCTGCGTTCTGCGTTCTGCAGGTTAGAGCATAAAAGGTGAAAGGTGAAAGGTGAAAGTGTATTGCGGGCCAGCGAATTAGCCAGCCCGCACACCGGTTACTGCTCCAAAGAATAACGTGTCATCGGTGCCACATCTTTGATCAGCCCGTTGGCTTTCATATATTCACCAAACGCCTGATACCTTGCTTTATCAAAGGTGGCGCTGTGCCCATCAAATAGCGGCAATGTCGCTTCCCATGCCTGATGATTGAGTTTGGTGTTCAGCTCAGGATACTGCTTAATAAACGCCTTCCAGGCTTCTTCCGGATGCGCACGCAACCACACCACACCCGCGTCCAGACCGCGTAAGAATGCCGGAATACGCTTGTCCTGAGCGGCGCTCTTGTTGTTCGCCAGAATGATCAGCTCATCATAAGCGGGCACACCATAATCTTCGGGTTTGAACACCACCGGCTTCGCGCCCTTATCCTGGAGATCGATCAGCTCGTAATTGCGGAAAATGGTCATCGCGCCATCGATTTTGTGCGTCAGCAGCGCCGAAGTGGAATCCATATTCAGGCTGATCAATTTCACCGAATTGACATCCACGCCCTGCGATTTCAGCATATTGCGGATCGCCACATCTTCCGATCCTGGCACCGCATAGCCCAGCGTTTTACCCGCTAAATCTTTGAGCGAATGAATATCGCTGGACACGGTGGTCAGCGTATTCAGCGGCTGACCAATCAGCGTGCCGACGCGGATCACCGGAACGTCTTTTTCCACCAGCGTGTAAAGCTGTGGCTGATAGCTGATCGCCAGATCGGCCTTGCCTGCCGCCAGCAGCAGCGGCACCGACGCCGAATCAGCCGGGGCGATCATCTCGACATCCAGCCCTTCCTTCTTGAAAGCGCCGCTGTACTGCGCGGCAAAAATGGCTGCATGGTTAGGGTTCACAAACCAGTCGAGCAGCAGGCGAACTTTTTGTTCGGCGTGCGCGCTGGTGGTCGCCAGCAGCAGCAAAGCGGTAATCGCGTTACGTAGGGTGTTCAAGGGACGTCCTTATGTTGAGTGCCAGAGGAATTTTTTACGCAGCAATGCGACGCCGCCGGAGAGCAGCAGCGCCAGCATCAATAACAGCAACAAAGCAGCAAAGCTGGTGGCCGTTTCCAGCCGGGCGTTGGATTGCATCATCAGATAGCCCAGCCCTTCGCTGGCACCGACCCATTCGCCAATCACCACCCCAATCGGGGCCAGCACCACCGCCATCTGCAAACCGGAAAAGAACTGCGGGAGCGCTGCGGGCCAGCGCACGTGCCAGAAAATCCGCGCACGTGAAGGATTCAGCGTGCCCGCCAGTTCCAGCCAGCCGGAGGGCGTGCGGCACAGGCCATCAAATAGCGACAGACACAGCGGGAAGAAAACGATTAACGCCGCGACTACCACCTTGGAGGCGATGCCAAATCCCAGCCACAACACCAGCAGTGGCGCCAGCGCAAACACTGGAATTGCCTGGCTGGCGGTCACGAGCGGAAACAGCACGCGACGCAACGTTTGGCTGCCTGCCATCAGGACCGCCAGCATCACGCCCGTCCCAACGCCCAGCAGCAGCGCCAGCACAATCTCTGCCAGGGTAAACAACGCGTGATGCGCCAGCAGCTGGCGATGCAGCCATAATGCCTCCAACACCGCCAGTGGCGAAGGCAGCAAAAAGTCAGGCACGCCATGGTGCCGCGCCAGCAGCCAGCCACACAGCAGCACCGCGATCAGATAGATCGCGCTAAACAGTTTTTTCATCTTGATTCAGTCGGGAAAAGAGTTCGCCCTGCGCCTGTAGCAGGCGAGGATCATCAAGGGATCGGGGAGCATCACCCGCAGGCACCGGCCAGCTTTCAACCGCTAACGGCTGGCCATGCAACAGCACGATGTCATCGGCCATACGGCAGGCTTCGAGCGGATCGTGCGTAACCAGCAGCACCGTTTTGCCCTTGAGCAGCGTGGCAGTCAGGGTTTGCAGACTGAGTTTGGTCATCACATCCAGCGTGGCGAAGGGCTCATCCATCAGCACCACTTCGCGTTGGGCATACAGTGTACGTGCCAGTGCCACACGCTGCCGCATCCCGCCTGAAAGCTTATCCGGTGAGGCTTGCGCCACCTCACTCAGCTTCACCTGCTCAAGCAGCGCCAACGCACGCGCGCGGTCAGGTTTTTCACCGTTGAGCCGAGCGGAAAGCATCACGTTTTCCAGCACCGTCAGCCATGGATACAACAGATCCTGTTGCCCCATCCACGCCACTTTGCCCGGTAAGCCACTGATTTCGCCCTGTTGTGGCTGCAACAAACCTGCCACCAGCCGCAATAAGGTGCTTTTCCCAATGCCGCTGCGCCCCAACAGCACGGTGGTTTTACCGCCGCGCAGTTGCAGATTGAGTTGCTGGCACAGCGCCTGTTCGCCCCAGCTAAAGGTGATGTCGTTAAAACAGATCGGATTCATGGTCGCTTTGCCGCCAACATTGCCAGACGGGTAAACCCTCGCGCTTCCAACACCGAGGCCGCCTGCGCCGCGCGAATGCCGCTGGCACATACCAGCACGATGCGCCGTTCCTGCGGCGGCTGCCAATCGACTATGGCGTGCGGCAGAATGCGTTCGACGATGTTCGCTACGCTGACGGGGGCTTCTTCCACACTGCGCAACTCGACAATGCAATCATCTTTCGTCAGCAGTTGCTCATCGATAAAGGGCACGCTGTTTTCTGGCTCTTCCGCGCCGTCAAAACGAAATGCGCGCATATGCCAGTTGATGAAGTCACAGTTGATCACACTGCCGAGGGGTGAAGGTTGCAGATCCAACAGCACGCTGAGTGCCATCTGCGCCTGCATTGCACCCAAAGTCGCCACTGCCGGTCCCATCACGCCTGCGGTGTTGCAGTTGGCTGCGGAGGCGGGTAAGCGTGGAAACAGTGCCCGATAGCTCGGCGCGCTGCCGCAGAAGCCACCGACGTAGCCCTGACGACCTAATACTGATGCACTGATCAAAGGAATCTGCGTTGCCAGACAGGCGTCGGAGAGTTGATAGGTCACCGCGAAGTTATCAGCGGCATCAATCACCAGATCGATATCCGTGAGGAGGTGCGGCAGATCGCTGGCGCCGATAGCCCGTGGCACCACCTCTATCTGCACCTCGGGATTACGTTGCAACAGCGCCTGTTGCGCACGTGCTGCCTTGCTGTGACCGATGTCCTGCATCGTAAACAGCGTCTGGCGATGAAGATTGTGTAAGGCCACTTCATCGTCGTCACACAGGCGGATAAAACCGACGCCTGCGCCAACCAGCTGCGGCAGTAATGTAGCGCCCAACCCGCCTGCCCCCACCACCAGGACGCGCGCATCCGCCAGCTTTTGCTGACCTTCGACACCGATTTCCGGCAGCATCATCTGCCGTTGATAGCGATCCATGATGGCTCCTTAACTCAGACTCGCCAGACCGAAGATCGGCGTGGACGCTGCCGCCATATCGCGCTTCTCCATCAATCCGGCGCTGCGTGCAGCCTGTCCCGCTTCAATCGCCAGACGGAAACCGTTCGCCATGCCAACCGGATCGCCGGCTTGCGCCACGGCGGTATTGAGCAGGATGCCATCGAAGCCCATCTCCATCGCCTGTGCGGCCTGTGATGGCGCACCGATGCCTGCATCAATTATCAACGGGATGTCGCTGAACCATGCCCGCATCGCGCGTAATCCTTCAATGTTGCGCAGGCCCTGCCCGGAACCGATCGGCGCGCCCCACGGCATCAGCAGTTCACAACCGGCTTCCAGCAGCTTCTCACCGACGATCAAATCTTCGGTGGTGTACGGGAAGACCTGAAAACCGTCCGCACACAGGATGCGTGCCGCTTCAACCAGCGCAAAAGGATCGGGTTGGAGCGTGTCGGCATGACCAATTACCTCCAGTTTGATCCACGAGGTATTAAACAGCTCGCGCGCCATCTGCGCGGTGGTCACCGCCTCTTTCACCGTGTGGCAGCCTGCGGTATTGGGCAGCACGCGAATGTCCAGCCCGGTCAGCAGCTCGCGAAAAGCCGCACCCGCCGCGCCTTCACGACGCAAACTGACGGTGATGATTTCCGTGCCAGAGGCGGCAATGGCCTGTTGCAGAATCGCCGGTGATGGATAGCCCGCGGTGCCAAGCAGAAAACGTGACTGGGGATCGAAATCGTAAAACATGTTTCAACCTCCCTGCATCGGGGACAAGACTTCCAACTGACAGCCCTCTTCCAGCTGCTGGCTGCTGTACTGACTTTTAGGCACAAAGTTGCCGTTGAAAGCGCTGGCAACGCAGGCGGCATCAATTTGCTGCTCGATCAGCAATTCGCTGAGCGTGCTGGCCTCAGTGCGGATCGCCCGGCCGTTAAGCTGAATATTCATAGGATTGTTCCCCGAAAAGGCGCTGCATCAGTTGTTCTGCCATCATTGGCGCCAGCAGAAAACCGTGGCGATACATGCCGTTAAGATAGTAAGTGTCGTTTTGATAATGGATTTCCGGCAGGTTGGCCGGATAAGCAGGCCGTAAACCGCTGCCGCTTTCCACCACGCGGGCTTCGGCAAGAGCAGGATGAATGGCGTATGCCGCGCTGAGCAGTTCCATCAAGGCGCGTGCGCTGATCGCGCTGTCATCGTCGCTTTCCACCATGGTGGCGCCGAGCATGAAATGGCCGTTACTGCGCGGCACCAGATAGCACGGAAAGCGCGGATGCAACAGACGAATCGGACGCGAGAACTGCACCTCTTCGCTATGCAGAATCACCATCTCGCCACGCACCGCACGCAGACGCGGAAGGTCGGCTTTGGCATGCATGCCACGACAATCAATCACCCGACCCGAAGGGTGTTGTGCATCAAAACGCACGCCGCGCTGTAACAGCTTTTCGCGCATTTCGGTGAGCGCCAGGCGCGGGTCGAGATGCGCCTCCTCGGCAAAAAACAGCCCACGCGCAAAACGCCCGGCCAGCAGAGGTTCAAGCTCACCGGGATCGACCCATTGGTGCTGTTCGGTCATGCGTGCGAAGCGAGTCAGTTCCTGGCTATCGCGCGGTGGCGCCACCACCAGCGTTCCCTGATGTGCCACGCTGTTGACACGCTGTTGCCACCAGGCCGCAGCATGCTGCCCAAGAGAGATCACTTCCTGCGGTGCACTTTCGGATTCGCACCAGGGTGCAAGCATGCCGCCAGCAAACCACGACGCGGGCTGGCGGGAGTCGTCGCCAATGACGTCGACCTCTTCGCCGCGTTCAGCCAGCAGCGTTGCCACGCACAGGCCTGCCACACCGCAGCCTAATACCGTCCAGCGGCTCACAGCAGGTTATCCGGGATATAAAGGGAATTCACATCGGCCTCTCAGTGTTGACTGAGACCCGCAGATACAGGAGGAGGGAAAGGGCGCGAGCGATCCTCTGCGCCAGACAACACCGGAGCGGTGCTGTCAGTCTTCCTACGCCAGTATCAACTGGGTCAGGTTCAAAGGGTCGCTAAGCCGCGCATTGCGCTTTTAGCCTCTCAGTCTCTTAGGCGAGACTCCCCCGACGCGTCTATTTGTATTGCAGGCGCAGGTCGCCGTCAAGCACGGATTGCCGCAAATAGCCATCACGTCATCGGATGGCATTTATCGCTACGTGCACGTTCTGGATCGAAAACGTAACATATGGTATACAAAGGCATTATTGCTACTTTTCAAGCGCAAAGAAATTACAGGTGATGTTGGACTCATTATGAAAAATATTAGAATTGCCTTTATTAAAGCCGGTTGGCACAAAGAGATTGTGCACAATGCTTTGGTGGGTTTTGAGCAAGAATTAAAAGCACAGAACGTTGAAGCGGAATTAAAAGTGCTGGAAGTGCCGGGCGCATTTGAAATGCCGCTGCTGGCAAAACGCTTAGCGGAAACCGGCAAATACGACGCGATCGTAGCGGCTGCGCTGGTGGTGGATGGCGGTATCTATCGTCACGATTTCGTTGCTGCAGCCGTGGTTGATGGCCTGATGAACGTTCAGCTGACCACCAATGTGCCAGTGTTCTCTGTCTCACTGACGCCGCACAATTTCCAGCCGGTCGATGTGCTGGAAAACTTCTATACCGAACACTTTATTAAGAAAGGCAAAGAGGCCGCGCGTGCTGCGCTGGCGATTCATAATTTGTCGATCGATTAATTCCCTCTCAGGAACACTTCATTATTCGTGGTGAAGTGTTCTTGCTCTCAATAATACCTCCCTGCCCTTAAGAACAATATGTTCTACGTTATTTCGAAAATCGCATAAGCCACTTTCTTTACTCTCCTCTGCTACTTCAACTTACGTAAATTTTTGTCGTAAACAGCAAAAGGTGTACAAAAACACTTCACATTCATAGCATTCACTATAATGTATAGCACATGCTATACTTCTCAGGAGATGACTATGTTGATCAGGCACGTTGTATCGGTTGTGATGCTTACGCTCGCGATGAGCACTTCGGCGTTTGCTGCCGACAAACTCAAAGTGGTCACTACTTTCACGGTGATCGCAGACATGGCAAAGAACGTCGCAGGTGATGCCGCCGAAGTGACATCCATCACCAAGCCCGGTGCGGAGATCCATGAATACCAACCAACCCCCGGCGATATTCGTCGCGCGCAGGGTGCCGATTTAATCCTGGTAAACGGTTTTAATCTGGAACTGTGGTTTAGCCGCTTCTATCAGCGCCTGAAAGGCGTGCCGCAAGTCACAGTGACCGAGGGCATTGAACCCTTAGGTATTACCGAGGGACCCTACAACGGTAAACCCAACCCACATGCCTGGATGTCACCAGACAATGCGCTGATTTACGTCGATAACATCCGTAAAGCCCTGCAAAAATACGATCCTGCCAATGCCGCCGTTTATCAGGCCAATGCGGATCGCTATAAAACGCAAATCCAGCAAACCCTGGCGCCGATGCGCGCGGAGATTGAAAAACTGCCGGAAAACCAGCGCTGGCTGGTGACCAGTGAGGGCGCTTTTTCCTATCTGGCACGTGATTTGGGTCTGAAAGAACTTTATCTCTGGCCGATCAATGCCGATCAGCAAGGCACACCGCAACAGGTGCGCAAAGTGATTGATGCGGTGAGAGCCAACCACATCCCGACTATCTTCAGCGAAAGCACCATCTCCGCCAAACCGGCCCAACAGGTCGCGCGTGAAGCGGGTATTCACTACGGCGGCGTGCTGTATGTTGACTCTCTCAGCAACAGTGACGGGCCGGTTCCGACCTACCTTGATCTGCTGCGCGTGACCACCGATACCGTAGCCAAAGGCATCACCGCCGGGAGCCAAAAATGACCCTAAACGTGCAGGATGTTAGCGTCACCTACCGCAACGGTCACACTGCGCTGCGTCAGGCATCTTTCTCCGTGCCAGCGGGCAGCATCGCCGCGCTGGTGGGCGTCAACGGCTCCGGGAAATCCACACTGTTTAAGGCCATTATGGGCTTCGTGCCGCTTTCGACGGGTCAGGTCACGCTGGCAGACATGCCCGCGAAGCGTGCGCTCAAACACAATATCGTCTCCTATGTGCCGCAATCCGAAGAGGTGGACTGGAGCTTCCCGGTGCTGGTGGAAGATGTGGTGATGATGGGCCGCTACGGCTATATGAATATGCTGCGCATCCCGCGTGCGGAGGACAAACGCAGCGTGGATAACGCGCTGGCACGCGTCGGGATGAGTGATTACCGCCATCGTCAGATTGGTGAACTCTCCGGCGGGCAGAAAAAACGCGTCTTCCTCGCACGTGCGCTGGCGCAGAGTGGTCAAATTATCCTGCTGGATGAGCCCTTCACCGGCGTCGATGTCAAAACCGAGGCGGCGATCATCACCCTGCTGCAGGAGTTGCGCGATGAGGGCCGCACCATGCTGGTCTCCACGCACGATCTCAACACCATCCCTGATTACTGCGACCGCTGTGTGCTGGTCAAAAACACGGTGCTGGCTAGCGGCTTATTGCATGACACTTTCACCGCTGCCAACCTGGCGCGCACCTTTGATGGTGAGGTGCAGCAGCGTAATGCCGCACTGTTGCAGAAGATAGCCGCACGACCGGGGGCGAATCATGTCGTGGATTATTGAACCCTTCGGCTATCAATACATGCTGAACGCGATGTGGATCGCCGCGCTGGTCGGGGCGATTTGCGCGTTTCTCTCCTGCTTTCTGATGCTGAAAGGCTGGTCGCTGATTGGTGATGCGCTATCCCATTCGATAGTGCCGGGTGTGGCTGGCGCGTATATGCTGGGGTTGCCCTTCTCACTCGGTGCCTTTCTCTCCGGCGGACTGGCGGCGGGCAGCATGCTATTCCTTAACCAGCGCACGCGCCTGAAGGAGGACGCGATAATCGGACTGATCTTCTCCTCCTTCTTCGGCATCGGGCTCTTTCTGGTGTCACTCAATCCGACGTCGGTCAATATTCAAACCATCGTACTTGGCAACATCCTCGCGGTGGCGCCCGCCGATATCTGGCAGCTCGGCACCATCGGCGTGGTGACGCTGACGTTATTGCTGCTTAAGTGGAAAGATTTGATGGTGACGTTCTTTGATGAAAGCCACGCGCGCTCACTTGGGTTGAATACCACCGGCTTAAAGATCCTGTTCTTTACCCTGCTCGCGGCCTCCACCGTCGCCGCATTGCAAACCGTTGGCGCTTTTATGGTGATTTGTCTGGTGGTGACACCGGGTGCCACTGCTTATCTGCTCACCGACCGCTTCCCGCGTTTGTTGATGATTGCCGTGGCTATCGGCAGCATCACTAGCTTCCTTGGCGCGTGGAGCAGCTATTTCCTTGATGGTGCCACTGGCGGCGTGATCGTGGTGGCACAGACTCTGGTGTTCCTGCTGGCGTTCGTCTTTGCGCCTAAACACGGCGTGCTGGCGGCACGGCGACGCGCTCGTCTGGCGCAGGAGGTCAACCTCAATGATTGAAATACTGCTGAGTCCTTTCGAATTCGAATTTATGAATATGGCGCTGATCATCACGCTGATTTTGTCGCTGCCGTGCGCCATGCTGTCCGCATTTTTAGTGTTAAAAGGCTGGTCGCTGCTCGGCGATGCCATGAGTCACGCGGTATTTCCCGGCGTGGTGCTGGCGTGGTGGATCGGCTTTCCTTTTGCGATTGGCGCTTTTATCGCGGGCATGCTGTGCGCACTCGCCACCGGTTTTATCAGCCAGAACAGCCGCATCAAGCCTGATACCGTGATGGGCATTGTGTTTTCGGGGATGTTTGGTGCCGGACTGGTGCTCTACCTAAAACTGAAACCGGAAGTCCATCTCGATCACATTCTGTTCGGCGATATGCTGGGCATTGGCTGGGCGGATATCGCGCAAACTGCCGCCATTGCACTACTGGTGGTGCTGGTGCTGAGTGTGAAATGGCGCGATCTGTTGCTGCATGCCTTTGACCCACAACAGGCGCGCGCATGCGGTATCAATGCAAATCTGATGCATTACGGGCTGCTGTGTTTGATTGCGCTCACCATCGTTGCCGCGCTGAAATCGGTGGGCGTGATTTTGTCGATCGCCATGCTGATCGCGCCAGGAGCGATCGCACTACTACTGGCGCGACGATTCTTACATGTGATGTTGCTGGCGGCGCTGATTGCCATCCTGACAGGATTTTGTGGGGTATACGCGTCGTTCTTCCTTGATAGCGCGCCGGGACCGACCATAGTGGTGCTGTATAGCTTGTTATTTGTGGTGACGTTTGTGAGTGTGAGCTGGCGCGAGAGAGCGAATGGTCGCGGGTTAGCGGCTATCAAATAAAGTGATTCCGGGCCGCAAATTTCAAGATTGGGCCATAAATTTAATTTATTGGGCCGATAATGAGTGAAATGGGCTGTAAAATATTTATAATGGAACGTAAATGTTTAGTGTGGGCCATAAATATCGATATCATGGGCCATTAACGTTCAACATGGGCCACAAATCTATCTGGTCTTAAGCCTTCAGCGGGTGTAAAGCACAGGCCAGGTAGGTTTCTGATTTATGGATTTTAAGCTAATCCCAGGGGCATACGATTTTGATCCAGCCAATCTCCCCAGATGATCTTTCAGACCTACAACACCGAATTCTCTCAACTATCGCAGGTGCCGAGTCTTCGCTCAGTTCCGGTGATCTCGCGGGCCGTCTTGGTGTGGGTCGTTCTACGATCAAACGGCATATCGGGGTATTGCTTGGTCAAAACAAAATTACCCGGCACGGCGTAGGACGGGGGACTCGGTATACCGCGCTGGCGCCCTTGAACAAGCTACCCCAATCCGGTTCATCGGTGACGGAGAAGACCTCTGAATATCATTCCTCTTCCCTCACTACAGCTCAATCATTGCATCAATATCTAAACTTACCCCTGTCAGTAAGGGATATTTCCGGGTATGACCGAAGCTTCGTGGACAATTATATTCCGAACGAAACGTTCCTCCTGCCTCAGACGCTAGCCCTGGCCTTGATGAATGAAGGAAAAATGGCAGGGCAACAGCCCGCGGGTACCTACGCGCGAAAAGTTCTGGAGCAATTGCTCATTGATTTGTCCTGGTCATCTTCTCAACTTGAAGGAAACCGATATTCATTGCTGGCCACCGAAGAACTATTCAAAAGTGGCGCGGCATCAAATGATTTAGATGCCGTCATGCTGCTTAATCATAAACAGGCAATAGAGTTTTTGGTCGATGCAGTCCCTGAATCTGGATTAACTGGGCCGGTAATCAGCAATTTACATGCTTTATTGATGCATGATTTACTGTCAAATCCTGACGAGTTGGGAGCGATCAGACGCAAAATCGTGAATATTTCGGGAACCACCTACACTCCACTACAGGCACCTTTCTTATTGCAGGAAATGTTCGACATTATTATCAAAAAAGCACGGCTGATTAATAATCCTGTGGAGTCAGCCTTTTTCCTGTGGGTCAATATCGCTTATCTGCAACCCTTTGAAGACGGGAATAAAAGAACCAGCAGGCTGGCCGCAAATATTCCACTCATGATCTACAACAGTGCTCCACTCTCCTTTCTTGATGCTGATGTCACAAGCTATGCCTACGCGATGATGGGGATTTATGAAAAACGTGACGTGACTTTAGCCGTTGAGTTGTTCGAACATTTATATCGTCGTTCAATCAAACGCTATGCCGTCACACTGGAAGCCATGGGCGTTCCGGATCCGTTTAGACTTCGTCACAGAGAAGATTTAAACACCACTATTCGCTTAATCGTTGCAGAGGGTCAGAATATTGACTCTGCGATGCAGGTAATTGATCTTGCTCCTGAAGACAGAGCGCGATTCATGCAGCTTTTACAGAACGAGCTACGCATATTGAGTACGTTAAATTGTGCCCGATATCGTCTATCAATATCGCTAACGGAGCAGTGGATCCGTCAGGGGCGGCCATGTTAGTAGTGAGGCCGACATACATCGTACATACCCGTTTTTGGCTAACCCGCATCGCGGCTTAACGTTATAGTGCCCTCTCTGATGACGATATGAAACCGGCATGAAACTCACCCTCGACAATGATCTCACCATTCGCAAGCTGCTGATTTTCAGCTGCTACATGGAAACGGAAAACCTCGCAAGAGCGGCAGAAACGCTGGGGATCAGCACCGTGAGCGTGCATCGTGCGCTGCACACGCTGGAAGAGAGTTTGCGTTGTCCGCTGTTTGAACATAAAGGCCGCAACCTGGTGGCACTGCCCGCCGCTACGACGCTGCTGGAATACAGCCGGGAAGCGCTGGCTACGCTGAGTCAGGGCATTGATGAAACACGACGCACTGCAGGCATAGGTCTGGGGCATTTGCGCGTTGGCACCTTGTATTCTCTGTCGCTGGAAACCGTGCCGCGTCTGATCATGAAAATGAAACTGCGCCGCCCCGAGTTAGAACTCAACCTCACCATGGGTTCCAATGATTTGCTGCTGCGCGCGCTGAAAGACAATCAGCTGGATGCGATTATCATTTCTGTCAGCGAAGCCGAGATTGATGAAAAGATTTTTGAACAGGTCGCGCTGTTTCAGGACGATATCTTTCTTGCCGTGCCAGCGGGTAACAGTGACAACAGTGAAAGGGATATCGACCTGCGTCGCTACAGCGATAAACCCTTTGTCTCGCTGGCAGAAGGCTTTGCTACCTTTGCCGGTTTTCAGGAAGCCTGCCACGTGGCCGGTTTTGAACCCAACATCGTCACGCGCGTGAATGACATCTTCTCGATGCTCAGTCTGGTGCAGGCCGGCATGGGCTATTCGCTGGTACCGGGCAGGATGCGTAAGCAGTATGAAAACGATCTGCGTTTTCTCCGCTTAGCCGAGCCGTATCAAATGCGACAGCAGATCGCTATCGTGTTTCCGCGCAACCGCGAACATGATCCAAATCTGCTGGCACTGGTGGCTGAAGGGCGTATGTTCGCTCTGAGTTTGCAGGAAAAGATTCAGCGTGCCAGCCGCTGAAACAGACGCAGCGCCAGTTCAGCGCCGCTGCGCTCAAGGGCGATACACTCGCCCTGGCACTGCACACTGCGCGTTAAACCCGTTAGCACTTCGCCGGGCGGCATCTCAATCACCAGACGCACTTCACGTTCTTTCGCCGCCACCATCGCCTCATGCCAGCGCACGCTGCGCGCCATGTTCATCGCCAGATCGTCAGCAATACGCTCCGGCTGCCAGAGAACGCGAGCGCTGCTGCCGCTTAAATACGCTAATGGCGGACGTTGTAACCTGACCTTGTCCAGAGCGGCTTTGAGCTGCTGCGCGGGGCTATCCAGTAGCGCACAGTGTGAAGGCACGCTGATCGCCAACCGCTGCGCTCGATGAGCCCCCTGCGCCAGCGCCTGCTGCGCCACCGCCGCCATGGCATCATCGCTACCCGCGATCACAATCTGTGTTTCGGCATTAATGTTGGCGATAAATGTGGTTTGCCCATCCACCAGCGCTTCGACTTGTGCCAGCGTCAAGCCACTGATCGCCGTCAACCCATAGCCTTGAGGATACGCCTGCTCCATCAATTCACCGCGCAGTGCCACCAACTGGAGGGCATCGGTAAAATCCAATGCACCGGCGATAACTGCCGCAGGATACGCACCAATCGACAGGCCACACACCATATCGGGCTGCACTCCGCGGGATATCAGCTGGCGTGCCGCCGACACGCCCGCAATCAGCAGCGCCAGTTGTACCGCGCGCGTATGTTGCAGTGCGACGGGAGAATCGAGTTGCATCAACTCCTCCCCCAGCACCTCATGCGCCACTTGCCAGGTCTCATCGCGCGCCAGCGACTGCAGCATGCCAGGCCGTTGCGTGCCCTGCCCCGGAAAAGTGAACAGCGTTTTCATTTTATGTCCTCCGTCCAGGGAAGCGTTGTCAGGCGTGGACCGCGTGCGGTTTTCAGCAATACGCGCCCCTCGCGCAGCCACTCATTAAGCGCGAAGGCACCCACCGGCGTTTCCACCTGGGTATCAGCCCGACAGGGCAAACGTGACACTTGTTGCTGCCAGGCCGTCACCTCCTCCGCCTGCAACGGCTGCGGTGCGCGAATTAACAGGTCGAGATCGCTCGAGGCATGCAGCACCGGCAATCCGGTCGCTAAGGCAAATCCCGTGCTGCCGGTCACGCCCCACGACCATGACCAGCGCTGCTGATGCAGTTGCATCACTGCCTCAACCGTGGGTAATGCGCGAAACATAGAGTCGCTTGCATGCGCCAGTAGCCCCTCCGGTGTATCAATCCGCAGCACATCCTGCTCCCGCACCCATCCCGCCGCCCGTTGATGGCGTGCACTGCCACGCACGCCAATCGGAATGCGATCCTGCCGCATCACATCACGCCGCACCACGACCGGCTGCTGAGCGTTCCACTGTTGCGCCACCCAGCTTTCCTTAATGTCGAGCAGCGTGGTATCAGCGTGCAGCCAGAGCAGATCGTGTGGGCGGATATTCATGATTACATTCCTGAAGTTAGGCTAATAAACAGCGGCAGTGACACAATCGACAGCAGCGAACTCAGTAACAGTACCGCTTCGGCATCCGGTGACTGCACACCAAAGCGATTACCAAATACCACACCAAAGAAACCGGCTGACAGCGCAATCATCAGAATCGCGGTGATCGCGACGGTGCCGTGCAAACCAAACAACATCACAATGCCCCACGCCAGTAACGGTTGGATCAGCAGTTTGGTCACTGTCGAGCTGATCACCATGCTGTTGATTTTCAGTTGACGTGCCGAGAGGATCACCCCGGTCAGGAACAGTGCGGCGGCGGTGGCAGCCAGACCGAGCGGTTTAATCGCGGCCAGCACCAAATCCGGCATTTTGATGCCAATGGCTGACAGCACCACGCCCAATAGCGGTCCCAGCACAATCGGTTTTTTCACCGAACGCCACATCAACACCGGCAGCATCGCCAGCGTTGAACGCTGTGTTTCCCCGGCGGTACGCGCTTTTTCACGTTCGAGAATCAGCAGGCAGAAGGGGGTCATCAGCACTGAACCGCAGGCAATGGAGACGGCAACAGAGAGCGATGTCGCCGAACCTTCTCCTACCACGCTGCCAAGGATGGGTAAACCTAGCGCTGCGTAATTAGGCAACGCCACAGTCAGCGTCAATACAGCCGCATCCTGTGGCGACTTTTTGAAGATTTTAGTGGCAACAAAATAGAGCACCGCATAGGCCACCCACATCGCCAGCGTCAGCACCACAATCAGCGGCATCTGCGCCACAATCCCGCTCCACGGCGTTTGTACCGTGGCGCTAAACAACGCGGCGGGCAGCGCAAAATCCATCACAAAAATATTGAGTAAAGAGACGTTCTTGTTATCAACCATTTTGGCTTTGCCGGCCCAGAATCCGAGCAACATGATAATGAAGATCGGAGCCAGAGCATGCAGAATCACGTAAGTCATAAATCACCTGTTTGTTATTAAAAGAGTGAGTACTGACGCGATGGTGTTGAATTTATCAGTTGCCGCAGAGGCCGGACGCCGCGTGCGTCCGGCATACTGACAGCCGGCAGGTTGATTTAATGCTTTTTATTATTAGGGTATTACCAACTGGCGCGCAGACGTTCGCGCACCAGTGCCGAGCTTTGACGATTCGGTGCCGCCAGGCGCGAACCTCGACCCGGCACACGGCGCGTATCGTCAATCGCTTCCGCCAGCGTGGCTTTAACACGCGTGACCTCTTCGGCCGTCGGCGCATCCGGATGGGTGATGTCCAGCAGAGATGACAACAGGCCGAGCGTGGCGTAATTACCGATGTCATAGGCCATCGGCGGTACGCTGGCAGCAAGTTTCTCCAGCGCTTCCACGGTGCGCAGGGTGATACGCGCCGCCGAGGCTTTACCCATGGCGTGCACCTGCACGGCCGGGTCGTTAAACGCGATCAGTCGATTGGCCTGATAACCGTGCGCCAGAAACGCGCCGGACATTGCCTTACCCACGATCAGCCCAATCACCGGATGCCCGGCCAGACGCGCTTGTGCATAAGCGCCCGCAGCGCCCGCCAGTGCCTGATGAATACCAAAGCCCTCTTCACGGCGGCCATAAGCCTGACTTGGCACATCAATCACCGCAATGATGGGTCGCTTCACTGCGTTTGCGGCGTCTTCCGCAATGGTCTCTTGCACCACTTTTGCCAGCGTCCAGCCTTCCAGCAAACCGACTTCGCCTTGCGCAGCGCGTGGATAGCGATTGTGCGCATCCGGAACGACAGCAATGAAACGAGCGGTTTCGCCATTAAGTTCGGCATCCGCGACCTGCACGGACGGACAAAGCCCTGTGTGGCTGGCAGCGCCGCCGGTTAACTGGCTGAGCCACAGCTCACCCCGACTGTTGTGTGCGCTCATGATTTCACCTCCGGGGTAAAGACCTGATGAATGGTGGCTGTGCTGGCCTGTTGAGCGGTATCGAAATGGCTTAAACGCTCAAGATAGAATGCATAGTTTTCGCTGCGATGCTGTGCCGGAACCCCTTGCGCCAACGCTGCATCCACTGCCGTTTTCACCGCCTGGACACCGTCTGACACCAGCGCATCGACCAGCCCGCTTTGATAGCGAATCTCGCCACCGGTCATGCTCCAGATAAATGGACGGTCACGCGAGTCATACTCATCAATGCCCGCTTCCTGCTCAATCACCTGCGGGCCATTCAATCCCAGACGTGCTTCACGCGTCACAATCAGATGGCTGCACAGCGCGGCGGCAATCGACATTCCGCCAAAGCAGCCAACGGTCCCGGCAACGATGCCGATCACCGGGGTGTATTGACGCAGATCGACGATGGCGGCGTGAATATCCGCAATCGCCGCCAGCCCCAAATTGGCTTCCTGCAAGCGCACGCCGCCGGTTTCCAGACACAGAATGGCCTGGGTTGGAATGCCGTTGCGATTGTCTTCAGCCGCCAACTCCAGCGCACCGGCCATTTTTGCGCCGGAGACTTCCCCCATGCTGCCGCCCTGGAAGGTGCCTTCAATGGCAATTACCACGGTGGGATGGCCGTTAAGCGTGCCTTTCATCACCACCATGCCGTCATCGGCCTGCGGCACAATGCCCTGTTTCTCCAACCAGGGAGACATCACGCCTTCGAACGGATCGAGCAGTTCGCGCGCACTGCCGCTGTCCAGCAATGCCAGCGCACGCTGACGGGCGCGTAATTCGATAAAGCTGCTGTCATCACGCATGGTTCACCTCCTCAAACACCTGTTCGATACGAATACGCGCAACGCCCGGCGTGGCACCAAAATCGTGGATCACCAGTTGGCCCGCCGGTAGCTCAGTCAGTTCCGCCAGGCGGCTGAACAACGCGTCCCAACGCGCTTTGCTGTTATCCACCGAGGTGGTGATCGCCACGCTGAGCACGGCACTGTTATCCGCGCGGTACAGCACTTCCATATCACCCGATCCCACTACGCCCGCCAGCGCATTTCCGCTAAGCGTGCGACGTGCCGGGTAAGACAACGTTATCTTTTCCATAGCAACCTCTTAATCAATGAGTGGCGATGCTGACGCGATCGATAAACAGCGTGGCGGCAAGTAAATCAGCCGCGCCGCCGGGAGACGCATTCAGCGCCAGCATCGCGCTATCCAGTTGTTGTAAAGCCTGACGACCCGCTATGTGCGCAGTGCCACCCGCCTGTAACACCGCGTGCGCACCACGTTGTAGGGTCATCAACCCTGGCATGCCCGCACGGTTCAGCACGCAGGTATCACTGAGCGAGGTCAGAATCGCCATCAGCGCATCGAGCCGCGCCTCGGTTTCATCGGCCCCGGCTTCTCGACTGCGCTGCAACTGCGGCAATGCCAGCTGCGTGATATGCGGAAAGCCCTGTTGCGCTTCTTCACGTGCGCCCGGCACCTGAAAGCGATGCACGGCACGTAACCCTTTACTGAAGGTTTTGGGTGCGTGGCGATCCGGTAAACAAGCCAGTTCAGCGGCACGAGTGCAGAGTTGATCGCTGCTTACCTCACCGCCGCGCATCGCCGCCGCGCTGACCAGCAAACCCAATGCCCAGATCGCGCCACGATGGGTATTCACCCCGTCGGTGGCAGCCATCATCTGACGCTCCCCTTCGCGACCAAGGCGGCCCACGGTTTCGCGCAGTGCGATATCCGCTGGACGCTGCCAGCACTGTTGCGCCAGCGCATAAAAGGTCGGCTTCAGGCTGCGTGCGGAACGTTCCATCAGCGCCAGCGAGAGATCCTGATGCGCGCCGCTGCCGCGACGATCCACCAGCCCAGGCTTGGGCGTCAGGTTCACTTCTTCGATCAGGCAATCGGTGGCGTGCTGAGCCAGCTGATGCAGGCGGCTTTCAACCGATTGCGGCGCGAGTCGTTTCATTACCAGCTCCGGAATTTTGCCGGTGGGTTGTAGAGGCCATCCGACCACTCGACCAGATCGGCCACGCTACCCGCCGCCAGCAGTGAACGGGTGGCATCAGAACGGCGAATCCCGAGATCTTCCGGGAACACCACTTTGCCGCTGCGACGCAGTTCTGCCACACGTTTGGCATCCACGCCCAGTCCGATATCGGTAATACCGGCCACTGCCGCCACCATCGCCCGACGCTCTTCGAGGTCCTGCGCACGATAGAGATAGGCAATACCCTCTTCGGTCAGCACATGCGTGACGTCATCGCCATAAATCATCACCGGCGCCAGCGGCATTCCAGAGTTTTTCGCCACTTCAATGGCATCGAGTTTCTCTACGAAGGTCGGCTTCACGCCTGCCTGGAAGGTTTCGACCATCTGCACGACGAGTTTGCGGCCGCGTTCCATGGCATCTTCGCCATTTTTCATTGCCAGCCAGGCGGCAGTGGCATGGCGACGACCGTGCGGATCGTGGCCCATATTCGGGGCGCCACCAAAGCCAGAGAGACGACCGCGCGTGACCGTTGAGGAATTTGCCAGGCCATCGATTTGCAGCGTCGAGCCGATAAACATATCGACGGCATATTGACCTGCCAGCTGGCACATGGCGCGGTTAGAGCGCATCGAGCCATCGGCCCCGGTGAAAAAGATATCCGGGCGCGCGCGGATGTACTCTTCCATCCCCAGTTCACCACCGAAGCAGTGCACACTCTCGACCCAGCCGCTTTCAATCGCCGGGATGAGCGTGGGATGCGGGTTCAGCGTCCAGTGCTTACAGATTTTGCCTTTTAGGCCGAGCTGTTCACCGTAGGTCGGCAGCAGCAGTTCGATAGCGGCGGTATTGAAACCAATGCCGTGATTGAGCGATTGCACCTGATGTTCGGCGTAGATGCCTTTGATCGCCATCATCGCCATCAGGATGTGTTCCTGTTTGATCAGACGCGGGTCGCGGGTAAACAGCGGTTCGATAAAGAAGGGTTTGTCAGCTACTACTACGTAGTCGATCCACGAACCAGGAATATCCACGCGCGGCAGATCACACTCGTCGTCCACCAGTTCGTTAACCTGGGCGATCACAATCCCGTCGTGGAAAGCAGCCGCTTCGACCAGTGCTGGCGTGTCTTCGGTACTTGGCCCGGTGTAGAGATTGCCTTTACGGTCAGCTTTGTATCCGGCAATCAGCGCGACATTCGGTGCGAGGTCTACGTAGAGGCGAGAGTAGAGTTCAATGTAGGTATGAATCGCGCCGATTTCCAGCTGATCGTCTTCCAGTAGCTGCGAAATACGCAGACTTTGCGTGCCGGAAAAGGAGAAATCGAGCTTGCGGGCGATGCCTTTTTCAAAGATGTCGAGGTGTTCACTGCGGCCCACGCTCGGCATGATCATATGCAGATTGTGCACTTTTTGCGGGTTAACCTCGGCCAACATACGTGAGAGGAAATCGGCTTGTTTCTGGTTATTGCCTTCCAATACGACACGGTCACCTGGCGAGATTAATTTTTCCAGCATCTCAACCATTTGATCGGTGGGTAATACTTTGCCCTGCACCGGCAACGACGCCTGTCGCCGTTGTTTCTCGGTACGGCGCGTATTCCACACCCGCGCCGTTTGTTGTCCTGATGACATGACTAACCTCCTGAATGAGCGAATCGCTTGATTACGTCAACGCAGGAAAGTGTGGTCTTAAGCGGTTCAGCCATCAATCAACCTGAGGATGTGATCGTTAGCCTGAGAGTAATGATTGAGAAGATAGAAATTTGCGGTCGATCAACGATTAGGGGGGAGAATTGTGTCCCGCTGCTTTGGGAGGAGTTAGGGGTGGAGATGTGAATAGTGTCAGGTAGCTGTGGGCGGCCCTAAGGCCACCCACACTCAATGACTGCCGCAATCCACATAGTTACAACGGCTTATGCGCCGTCTCTTTTGCCTTCCACAAGGCAAACAGCGTGATCAGCAGCGCCAGCGTAACGTACAGCGACACCCACAGCGTGCTGCCCAATTCTTTATAGAGCGTGGTGATGATCAACGGCGCAAATCCGCCACCAACAATACCTGCCAGCGTGTAGGCCAGTGAAGACCCGGCATAGCGAACGTGGCTGGGAAACTGTTCAGTGACGAACGCGGCTTGTGGTCCATACATGATTGCATGGATCAGCAGACCACCTATCACCGCCAGCACAATCAGCACCGGCTGCGTGCTGTCTAACAACACGAAGAACACGAAAGACCAGACGATAGCTAATACAGCACCCGTGATGTAAACCGGTCGGCGTCCCCACTTATCCGATAGCGCGCCAAACATCGGGACGGTGATCGCATTCCCTATTGCACCTAACATCGTAGCCATCAAAGCCAAAGGGCGTGGCAGTTGCAGCACGGTGGTGACATAAGTCAGGGTAAACACCACTACCAGAGCGTACAGCACATCGGAACCGATACGTGATCCCCCCGCAATCAGTAGCTGTTTAGGATAGTTGACGAACACCTCTTTCAGTGGCGTATGCGTCGTTTTTTCTGCAGCCTGCATCGCGACAAAGGTCGGCGTCTCTTCCACGCCACGGCGTAACCACAATCCAAATATCACCAGCAGCAGACTCAGCAGGAACGGAATGCGCCAGCCCCATGCCTGGAACTGATCGGCGCTCATCATCACCGTTACCAGCGTGATAAAACCGGTGCCAATCAAGGTACCGCAGGAAGGGCCAACCTGCGCAAAGGAGGCATTACGGCCTCGCTTGTCGGCATCACCGTGTTCCATCGATAATAAAACGGCACCCGCCCATTCACCGCCCAGTGCAATACCCTGCACAAAACGCAGCGCGACCAACAGCACCGGACTCCAGATGCCCCACACCGCATAGCCTGGCAGCAAGCCCATTAAGGCGGTGGTGACGCCCATGATCACCAGCGTGATGATCAACACGGCTTTGCGCCCTGCGACATCCCCCAGATGACCAAACACAAAACCGCCCAGCGGACGTGAAATGTAACCTACCGCATAGGTCGAAAACGCCAGAATGGTGCCAACCAGCGGATCAAAACTGGGGAAGAACACATGGTTAAACACCAGTGCCGCCATAATGTTGTAAACGGTGAAGTCGTACCATTCCAGCGCTGTGCCGATGGAACTGGCCGCGGCCAGGCGCCCGGTTTTCGACGCCGTCCGCTTATCACGCACCGTCTGCTGCAATGAAGAGTCTGTATTAGCCATGTGCCAACTCCTGTTTGGTTAACTGCCAGCTAAAGGCATAGCGTTGAACATCGCCCATCATCAGTTCCGCCGCCTGTGCGGCCAGCTGGTCACAGCTTGATGCATCGCTGCAGTGAATCAGCAGCATGGGCAGCATTTGACGCTGTTCTTTGTTCTCCATTGGCAACGGAGAACTGAGCACCACATCCGGGGTCAGTAGACTGGATGCGATATAGCCCGGCGTGTGGCTAATTTGCTGCTGCCACGCGGTCAACACATCAGCATCCAGCACGTTCAACGTCACCACTGCCAGATGGGTGCCGGTGCCTTTGCCATGCTTGTGGGTGACCGCGCTGACGCGACGCATCGGATTAACCATCTTTTGCAGGTTCTTCACTGACCATTCGGTCTGGCGTGTGAAGGCTGCGTGATAATCCGCACTGGTAAAGGCTTCAAGCGCCTCGGTTTCATACAGACCAAGATATTTGCGCTCAGCATTGATTGCCTGATAGCGCGTTCCGGTCAGGAAGCCAGCGATCGCGACGCGCTCCTCTACATGTTCATGGTCATACCATTGGTTGAAGTCTGCTTCGTCTTCAGCGCCAATGTTGGTAGCAACAAACAGCATGCCGTGGGGTTGAGTCATCATCAGGATCTCCAGTTGAGGGCAGTTTCCACGGCGAGCGACCAGCTGATTAAGCGGGCGTCATCACCATGAACAGAAGCAAGGCTTAGGCCAACCGGCGCACAACCGGTTTGATGGCAGGGTAATGAGAGTGCACAGCCGTCCAGCATGTTGATTACGCTGGTGTTACGCAGCATCAGAGCGTT
This sequence comes from Pantoea sp. USMM079, assembly GCF_037153115.1. NCBI lineage: Bacteria > Pseudomonadati > Pseudomonadota > Gammaproteobacteria > Enterobacterales > Erwiniaceae > Pantoea > Pantoea sp. USMM079. The sequence goes on along the minus strand of NZ_JBBCKX010000011.1, from coordinate 25,688 downwards.
GACTTCCATGTACTGCTGCGCATCCTCCAGAGAAGCGAGGGTCGGTGCGATACGCGGAACGGTGGGCATGAGTAAGGCGTCAAAGTCTGCCAGCGCGCTATTAATGCGGTGCTGCCACGCTTTGCGCTGTTGATGAAGTTCACGGGCATCTTGCTCCGTCAGCAAACTGCCGCGCTGCACACGCACTAACACTTGAGGATCGTAAGCTTCGGGTTGCGCCAGTGCGGTTTGTTGATGCCATTGCCATGCTTCGTATGCGGTAATGCCGCCACGCGCATTCATGCTGTTCAACTCGTCCAACTCTTCAAGCGGCAGTGCAACCAGGGTGGCACCGGCCTGTTCCAGTGCTTCGATGGCATTTCTCCAGGCTTGCGCAACGTCTTCGTCGAGTCCCTCCAGCACGCGGGTCTGCGGGATGGCGAAACGAGCATTGCGTAACTCCACCTGCTGGAGTTCAAGCGGCTGTTCCGCGATGACGCTGTCCAGCAGCCAGCAGCTGCGCACGTCATGGGCAATCACGCCGATGCTGTCGAGCGAGGCAGAGAGCGGCAACGTACCCGATTGATTGATGCGATTCGCAGTGGGTTTAAAGCCGGTCAAGCCGCACAGCGCGGCTGGAATGCGCACCGATCCACCGGTGTCAGTACCAATGGCACCAAGACACATGCCATCGGCGACGGCGACAGCTGCGCCCGAGGAAGAACCGCCTGGAATGCGTTTTTCTGCGCGCTGCCACGGGTTGGCCGGAGTGCCATAATGCGGATTGATACCCAGCCCGGAGAAGGCGAACTCCGTCATATTGGTTTTACCCACAATCGCGGCGCCTGCTTGATGTAAGCGATCGACCACGCTGGCATTCGCTGCCGCCGGTTTTGCATTTAGCAGCAAATGTGAACCCGCGGTGGTTGGCTCGCCTTGCACATCAAACAGGTCTTTGATGCTGACGGGTAGCCCATCAATGGCACTCAGAGACTGTTGGGTTTTCCAGCGCTCACCTGCCGCGATGGCCTGCTGTGTGGCCTGTGGGGCATAGCGTTGGGTGAATACCAGCTCCCCTTCCTTTGCCGAATCCTGCATCGCGCGCAATGCCGATTCAGTGAAAACCTCAGGAGACGCGTTGCCGGCCTGAAGCTGCTGACTTGCTTGCCAGAGTGTGGTCATTAGCATGCTCCTTAAGCGACCACTGGCAGCGCGCCAGTGCAGTAGGCGTGTTCCAGCGTGCGGTTCAATTGGGGATCGTGCAGCGCCATGCGGAATTCACTGGAGGGACGAATACCGCCAATCGCACCCAGCGTGCCGCAGGACATCGCCAATCCTTCTTTAGCCGGGCTGTCGTTCAGATAGCGGGACAGCAGATCTTGTGGTGTCAGTAATGAGGCCAGCGTACCCTGCTGATAAACCACCCATTCGCCCTGCTCTTTTATCCACGAGGTCAGCTCCAGCGTATCCCAGTGCTCAACCACCTCGCTCATGCGCCAGGCTTTGCTGGCAACCGGTTTAATACAGGCCTGTTTGGAGAGGGCAACGCTGAAGGTTTCCAGATAACGATCGGTGTGATCTGAAGTGAGGGAGACCCACCATTCGCCCCGATGGAAAAACACAAAGGGCTCAGCTTCCCCGGAGGTTTCATCGCCGACCACTTCCAGCAGTGGCTGTTGGCTCAGTTGATTGGTCGCTACGCGGTAAAACAACGGTACTGCACCGGGAGCGGGCACGCCCAGTGCTTCAAGCTCCCTGATATGGTGCAACACCGCATCACTATCGCGTCCGGCCCAACCCGCAATAATGAAATGGGAAACCTCGACATCGAGCGTGCTAGCGGCTTTATCGCCGGTTGTGAACTGAAGGTGCATGTGATGATCTCCATTTGAAAAATCACTGTGAAATTTCACTGTGTTTTCAAACTGGCGATTTTCATGCCAGCTTTTTGTGTAATATGTCTCATTGGCAAAAAAAGGAACGTCGTGATGAGTGAGTCAGTTACTGAAAATGTGAACCCAGCCAGCCGGGAAAAGAGCCTCTCTTTAAATGAACAGGCTTATCTGGCGTTCAGGCACAAGCTCATCACGCTTCGCTACAAACCAGGGGAGTATTTAAATACCGCTCAGGTGATGGATGATTTGGCAATGGGTCGGACGCCGATCAATCAAGCGATTCATCGGCTGGCCACCGAGGGGCTGTTGCAGATCATCCCGCGCAAAGGCGTGATGGTGGCACCTTTGTCGATAGATGATGCACTGGAGTTAATTGAGGTGAGATTGGTCAATGAAACCCTGTGTGTTGAGCTAGCCAGTCAGAAAGTGATTGATTCACACATTCAACAGCTGCGCGAACTGAACCAGCAAATCGCCAGAGCGAGCGAATCACGTAGTCGCGAAGAAATGATGTTGCTGGATCGCGAATTTCATCAGGTGCTGGCCGATATCGCCGGAAACAGTCGGCTGTCAGATATTCTGAGTGTGATTCATGCGCAGGCACAGCGCTTTTGGGCGACAACGTTGTCCAATGTTGTCCATATGGATGAAGTCATTTCGGAGCATAATGAGATTATTGACGCACTGGAATCCGGTGACACGCAACGAGCGGCCGATGCCGCACGGGCTCATATTTTCTCGTTTAAGCGCGCCCTGCTCTCGACCTGACTTCTCCGGAAATTTTCCACATGGCGAGGTGTTAAGCGCTTTTGCTGACAAGGCGCCCAGCAACCGACTCGCGGTGACTGGGCGATTCAATTTTGCTGCCGAATTTAGCGGCGACTTGAAATTCTTCTGCTGTAAAAGCGCTTTTTCTTTTTACCATGAACGATGGCATAAATAGAAAATGCCAGCACTAAACATAATACAAAAACCAAAACCAGCTGTGACATGACCCGCCTTATTATTGTTTACAGACAATACCTTTCGCAATATAGATCAGTGCTCGCTCAGAGAATGAACTCCTGATATGCAAACGCCTTTTGCAGTATGAAAAGTTGTTTTTTATCGTTGAATAACTTCTGTTCATCAGCGATGCAATATCCGCAATCTCAACACCCAATGATTTCATGTAGATGATTTGCATACTTTGTAGCGATAACCTGACGGCTCTACTTTCATGCAGTATCACCGCACTCATGATGTAACACAGTAGTGCATTGGCTGAAGATCTCAGCGAAACAAAATGAATACGAGAATAGATCTCGTAATTGTCGTTATCCTGCGTCAGCACAAAAATAAATGCGCGTTCGCCGTATCTTTTTCTTAATACGAAAACATCATTTATTCTTGCCTCCAGAGACATCGAGCAGGCATTGACGATAATGATGGTACTGCCGGTTGGTTGCTATGGAAATCTCTCACGCATCATGGCTGAAATGCCGGCTACGGTATATTGGCAATCTGAATACAGCACGAGCGAAGTCGTTCCCAGATTAAGTACCCTGGCGTTAGTAAGTGGCATACGAATACTCACGCAATGTTGCAATGAATTAGGTTTTTTCTGATTTACATTGGACTTAAGTCTCAAAAAAATCATACACCTTTCATATCTTGCCGCGCAGGGTTATTTCATTTTGCTTGCGTGTTCTTAGCGGAATGCTTACGCACCAGCAATAAGACATGCCGATGCGGGGTGATTTATTCAAATAATTGGGGTTTGGAAAGGAAAAAATCTTCGATAAATTTGAATATGAAGAATTTGGCACGCCGTTACTAATGAACTTTACGTGCCACTCTAAAATGGTGTCTGCGTGGCAAGCGTTGCGCTGCTAACGGCAGCGCACCCATTTATTTCACGCTCATCAGCCGCTCATCCGCCCCGATTTTACGTGGAGCTGACGGATTGATATCGCAATTACGCGGTAGCAGTGCCGTAATAATGCCGGCCACCACCAGCGATCCCGCCAGCCAGCACACCGCCACACTCTGCCCATATAGCATCGTCATTATGCCGACCAGGTACGGCCCGCAGAATCCGCCCAGATTACCCAGCCCGTTGATTACGCCACGCGCACCTCCCGCCACCTCTGGCGAGGCAATACGTCCGGGAATTGACCAAAATGGGCTGGTCGCCGCTTTCAGGAAGAAACCGCACACCACCAGCGCGATATAAGACGCGACGATATTGCTGTGCAGCACCACCGATGCCAGCAGCGCAGCGGCGAAGCAGAACAGGGAAACCATCACCCACAAACGGCGTTTTCCTGTACGGTCGCTGAGCCACGAAATTGCATATATCCCCAAAATAGTGGCAACAAACGGGATCGCCGCTAACAAGCCGACCCCAGCCATATTCGTGCCGGTGAGATTTTTCAGGATGCTCGGTAGCCACAGCGTGTAACCATAATCGCCGGTCTGGTAGAAGAAGTTCAGTGCCACTAACTTCATCAACCCCGAATTGCGGAACACGGCTTTCAGTGGTGTCTTGCTGATCGGTGCCGCATTGCGATGCACCGCATGATCGCGCGCCAGTTCGCGTAACAGATACTCTTTTTCACGCGCAGGCAGCCAGCGCGCCTCTTCAGGACGATCGGCAATCACCAGCCACCACACCAGCAATACCGCTGCAGACAGCAAGCCTTCAATAATAAACAGCCAGCGCCAGTCGAGCACGTTGATGATGTAACCGGAAATCGGGGCGGTAAACATGCCACCCAGCGGCGCGAACATCATCACGAAGGCGTTGGCGCGTCCGAGCTCTTTTTCCGGGAACCAGTTGCTGACCATGGTAAGTACCACCGGTAACATACCGCCTTCGGAGATACCCAACACAAAACGCAGCGCCAGCAGTTGGTAGTGGTTGGTGACGAAGCCCGTGGCGATGGACACCACCATCCAGGCGATTAGTGACCAGGCGATAAAGCGTTTGCCGCTACCATTAACGGCGATGCGTCCGCCCGGCACTTGTAAGAATAGATAACCAATAAAGAAGATGCCGCTGACCATACCGGCCATCTGGCTGGTGATCGCCAGGTCCTGATCCATGCCGCCCGGCAGTGCGAAGCTGATGTTTACGCGATCCATAAACGAGATGATGCAGGTGATTAGAATTGGGGCAATAACGCGATACCAACGTGTTCCGGGGATTTTCTCGTGCATAACGCCCTCTCTCTTTGCGCAAACATGCGTAAGCTCTATGGCTTCTTATTAAAGAGAGTTTGGTAATAATTATTGCGATCCTAATCACTGGGATGAATGTTAAGAAACTGTGTTACTTACGGCGTGATCGCAGGGGCAAAATTCTCCGGTTTTAGAGCCATCAAGCGCAGCCATACGATTTTTGGCGGGATGATTGATTAGGATTGGTGGCTGAAATAGCTGATGTAACCTGATGCCGTAACATGACACGCAACAAGGTCGCCATAAGAGGCGACCTTGCGGAGGTTAATGCAGTTTGTAGTGTGCGCATTCTTGCGCACCTGGAATCAATCTACACGCCTGCGACGCATCAAGCGCAACGCGACAATCACCACCAGCAACACAATGATCGCGCCGATCATACCCGGCAACATCATCGGTTGCAGACGCGCCAGCAGCGGTGGATGACCGCCCTTTCTCACCCACGCCACATCACCCGCCGTCACGGTAACCTCGGCATTGCCGTAATGCGCTAACACGAAGTTACTGATATCGGCGACCTGCTGGTCATTCAGTTTGTCGACATAGGACGGCGAACTGAAGCCCGGCATCAGCACCTGATGATCGGCGGTGTCACGTTGCACACCAAACAAAATGGCAGAGATCAGGTTGTTCGGATTACGCAGCCCGGTTGCCGTGTTGTGGAACAGCGATGGATAAGCCTGATTAGCACTGCCCGCGCCATCCGGCTGGTGACAGCTGGCGCAGTTGCCGCTGAACAGCGCCGCGCCGTTGTCCAGCGAGTGATTGGCGTTGTTCGGATTGCGCCCACGCACGCTATTTTCCACATCATAAGGCGCGCCGTAACTGAATGCGGGTACGGTGTCACCTTCATCGCGAATCGGCGCGGTGCCTTTCAGATAGGTGGCGATAGCGTGCAGATCGCTGTCCGGCAGATACTGCAGGCTGTGCTCAACCGCTTCCGCCATACCGCCTGCCGCCTGATTCTTGCCGGGCGCGCGTCCGGTTTTCAGATACTGCACTAGCTCGTCATCACTCCAGCCGCCAATACCGCTCACCTCATCCGACGTGATGTTTGGCGCATACCAGCTGCCCAGCGTTCCGCCAGCCAGTGGACGATCCTGCTGCTCCTGCATCATAAATCCGCGCGGAGTATGACAGGTGTTGCAGTGTGCCAGGCCGTTGACCAGATAGTTACCGCGATTCCACTCCGCGCTTTTGCTGCCATCGTTCTGCCACATCTTGTTGTTGGCGAACATCATGTTCCAGAAGCGCATGCTGAAGCGCAGATTAAACGGGAACGGCAGATCGGTCTGCGGGTTGTGCTGCGCCTGCGCTTTGACGCCATGCATCATGTAGTAGTAAAGCGCGTGCAGATCTTCATCGGTCATCATGCTGTAAGAGGTATATGGCATCGCCGGATAGAGTTGCGCGCCGTCCGCGCGTACACCGTGCCGCACCGCCTCGGAGAACTGGGCCTCGCTATAATTGCCGATGCCGCTGCTATCCGGCGTAATGTTGGTGGCGTAAATGGTGCCCATCGGTGACGCAATACCGTATCCACCGCTGTAAGCGGTTTTACTGCCCGGCGCAGTGTGGCACGCCTGGCAATCAGACGCGGTGGCAACCTGTTCACCCTGACGCAGCAAATTCACGTCCAGTGTTTCCGCTTGTGCGCCAAACGCCATCAGCGCGAATAAGCTACCTGCAAGCAGCGTTTTCATGCGAACTCCTTCATACGCAGGCTGATGTCATGTGCCGCTTTCAGGCCCAGTGCCGCCATAGTCAGCGTACTGTTGACCACGCTGGCGGATGGGATCGCACCGCCGCCCGGCAACCACAGGTTCTCATGATCAAACGCACGGCAGTTGCCATCCACGACTGCATCTTTGCCGCTTTTGCCCATGATCACGCCGCCCATGATGTGGTTGTTGGCATTAAGACCTTTACTGATGGCGAACTCTTTGCCGTTAAACAGCTTGCCGATTTTCTCCAGCTGATCGTGAGACACTTCCGCGCCCTTGCGCACGTAATCGCCGACGTCGTAATAGATATCGGGGCACGCCAGACCGTGCGGATCTTTACGGGTTTTACTTAGGGTTAAGCGGTTTTCCGGATCCGGTAGCGGTTCAAGACTGATCGAGATATCGACGCTGTGCACTGAGCGATAGCGAATCTCCTCATCCAGCGCTTTGCCGACCAGTCCCTTTTTCAGCGCCTGCTGGGTGGCGGCCACTACGCGTGAGATGTTGTTCAAAATCATTTTGTTGGCCGAGTAATCACGACGGAACTCGCCATCACGATAGCCGACCATGCAACTGCTCTGCGCCGGTCCACGTCCCAGCCACACCGGTTCTTCGGTGAGGAACGAACAGTGGAAGCCGGAGTGATCCATCATATTGCGGCCGACCATATCAGAACCGTTGGCAATACCGTTCGGGTTACCACCGTTAGCGGCCAGCAGCAGCAGGCGCGGCGTTTCGATACCGTTACAGGCCAATGCAAACGCTTTACCCGTCGCTTTGTGCGAAGCGCCAGATGCATCTTTCCAGTGCACAGCGGTGATGCGGTTGTTGTCGTCGGTATCGATTTTGTAAACCACCGCTTCGGCCAGCACCACTGCGCCATTCCGCTCGGCGCGTTCAATGTGGTGGATGCCGTTGTACATCGCGCCGATCGGGCAGATCGGTTGGCAGTTATTGTTGCCGCAGCAGGTTGAACGCCCTTCCCACGGACGCGTACTGCGCCCTTGTGGAATCGGCACCAGGTTGTAACCGTGCGGATTCACCACGCTAGCGAAATAGTTATCACCGTGGGCAAACGGCACCATATCCATCGGGTACGGCTGGCTGCGTTCAACCGGCGACTGCATATGCGGATCGTTTGGCCCCGCCACACCAATTTCATTTTCCGCGCGGCAATACCACGGCTCCAGTTCGTCATAGCTGATTGGCCAGTCACGCCCCACACCGTATTTTGACTGCATCACAAAATCGCTCGGGTGATGACGCCAGCACGATGCCGCCCAGTGCCAGGTGGTGCCGCCTACGGTGCGCAAATAGCCCTGCTGAAAACTGGACGCGTTAGGGCCGGTCACGTTGACATAGTTGTTCGGCGGGAAGTAAAGCGGCGCGGGCGCGAATTTGGACTGCGGATACAGTCCCTGGAAATCTGACCCAGCGCGATTCGCAAACGGCATGTTGCGCCAGTTTTCTACCGCTTGCGCGCGGTCAATGCGTAAACCTGCTTCCAGTACCAGCACCGAGTAGCCCTGACTGACGAGTTCGTTCGCCATCAATCCACCGACCACACCTGAGCCCACAATCACAATGTCCGCGGAGGCATCACCCTGCGCAGTAAAAGTTGGTTTTTTCAAGATTTTTCGTCGTTTTAGTTTTGAGGAAATTACAACTGTTCGATATGACCGTCGTGCTCATCCGGCACCGGTGCGGTCCACCAGATTGGTCCATTGCCGCAGTAAGTCGGCACCACCAAACCGTCGCTGACCGTCTGGTACATCAGCGCCTGTTTGTAAGCCACCAGCGTGCCGTGGTAGTCATCCCCTACCGTGCCGGTGTACCAGGCCGTGACGATTTGATAGAGGAAATCATGCAGGCCCGCGCTACTGGCTTTTGCCAGAAAATCATCGGCGCTGATGTGCGGAGTGACCAACGCGCTGAGTTGGGCAAGACGGGGCACAAACTGCGCGTCACGCTGCGCCAGGACCTCGTAAAAGCGCGCAGCAAGAGTCACATCCAGGTGTTTGTGTTCGGTGATTGCTTGTGAGATCTGCACAAACTGTTTCACCGCGTCGCTGGCGTGAATCACGCTGGCTGCAAACGCCCGCCCTGGCAGGGCTGCGACTGCGCCAGTCACGGTTAATCCAAGTGTGGCAAGCAGAAATTCCCTGCGAGTGGAACCGGTTCCATTTTTGATTACAGAAACGGTTTCGGGTGCAAAATGTCGTTTCATGGGGTTACCTGATGCTGAGACAAAAGAGGAGAAAGCCAAACGGCGCTATCCTAACGATTTCGTTGCAAAACTGTTATCAGGATTTGAACGAAATCCCATTAAAGGGTGTGGATTTAGCTCTAAATGTTAATTTAGGTCAAAAATTGTTGGGTTTGGGATAGTTGCGAGGAGGGATTGAATGTGGGTAAAAATTAATCACACAGACAGTCGAACGCTATTTAGGTTATGATAATTTTCAATAATCAACATAACCAAATCAGGAGTTCCTCTATGAGTCTCATCGAACAACATGCAGGGGTTTCCACATTGATTGGCACCCCTAAAGAAGTCAAAACACGGTTAGGAAAATCTCAGGCTAATCAGGTATTAGTAGTGTCCTTCGATAACATCAGCAACCTGCGTGTGCTCAGTACGCTGACAGAAAATATTTCTACTGTAGCTTCAACCATGTTTGAAGTTTTTAAAGAGCGGCAGGAGAAGCAGTCACTCGAGATATTGGTTGGATCGATGCTGCCCAAGGCCCCTGCCTCACCACACCTGATGAAAGAAGCGGCCATGCTGTTGCAAGCACGTAAAGCCGTGTTGGAAAGTGGGAACTGGTTAACCGCCGCTGACGTCTCGCAGTTAGCCGGTTTGAGTACTACCAATCCCAGTGCTCAACCGAATAAATGGAAAAAAAGCGGCCAGATATTTGCGATTCACCACAATGGCATTGATTACTTCCCGGATTACGGTCTGGATCGCAATACGCAATTTCGACCATTGAAAGCGCTCTCTGATGTGCTGAAGATATTCGCAGATCATAAAGATGGTTGGGGAATAGCGTTCTGGTTCTTGTCAGTGAACAGCTTTCTTGGTGGTCAACGCCCACAGGATATGCTGGCGAAACACTCAGAGCGGGTGATTGAAGCCGCAAGGGACGAAATCGAGGGGGTTGGACATGGATAAACGGCCAGAGCAAATGAAGGCTCAGCCCCTTTGCATTAATAATTCATTGACGTTGGTAAATGACATTTAGTTCGATAATACAGTTATTGACCTGGATATAAGAAATACGAGGCTGATAGATACCGGTCAATAACAGCGCCGGATTTCGTTCAATTAAATAACCCTGTAATTAAAATAGCCACATATCGCTTATTAGTCTTATTAGTCTTATTAGTCTTATTAGTCTTATTATTTTATTCCGGTTCTTAAATGTGTTCTGATGATGTTATTGCCACTCCCATGGATTGAGCAACATAACGCCTAGTCCTTCAAAGTCCCTGGTATTTCGCGTAACTGCAGTCATATCATGACGAAAGGCAGTGGCCGCGATCATTGCATCATTCGCGGAACGTTGGTCGGGTACATGGAGGCTCGCACAATAAATGGCAGTTTCGGCATCAAAAGGCAGTACACGGCCTGAAAACTCACGTAATACCACTGATGCAAACCATTCGCGTAGCATTTCTCCCTGACGCACATCCTTTCGCAACACCTGAAGGATGCCTTTTTCGATCTCCATAATCGTAATCGCTGATATGAACATATCACCCGCATCTACCGTATCCGTCCAGTTGGATACTTGTGGATCAATTTTGGGCGTCCTTGCCTTACGCATTTCCGAAATGACATTGGTATCAAGCAAATATCTCATGAAAAATCCACATCCCTGAAGTCTATGTCCACTCGTTGAGGATCAAAATCGATATCAGCGACACCGGGCATAGCAAGTGCATCCTGGATATTGCGTCGTGTACCCGTTAGCTTTTTATATTCCTCAAACGTCATCAATACGTGGGCTGGTTCTCCGCGATCAGTGATGTATACAGGGCCTTCCTCCGCCAGTTTTTTCGCAGCTGATACCTGCTGATTGAACGAACGGCTCGAAATTGTTGAGATACCCATAACAGCCTCCTGAGAATGTAGAAACATAACTACATGATACGTCAGCTGCACGATATTTCAACACCATGCTGAAAATAAGCATGTTTCAAGGGTACTGGAAATCTAGCTGATTGAAGTTCAAGAAAAATAAGAATAGCGGTGATAAATTAGCAGCGGCGTTTTCACATCCTCCGGCAAGCGCTCACTCAGCGGCTGCTCAAATATCGCCAGGCACTGCTCGATCTCGCGCCGCATATCATGTCCCAGCACCATATCCATCGTGCCTTTCTCCAGCAGTAAGCGACTCGATTCACTCAACTCATGTCCGGCGAAGATCACCTGATCTTGCACACCAAATGCCTCCAGCGCTTTGGCTACGCCTTCGTTGCCGCCCGCCGTGTTGTAAATCCCGGCCAGCGGCTTCCCCTCTTCCAGCCACTTTTTCACGCTGTGCCAGGCGGTTGCGGCTTCGTCGTTAATGTTGACGCGGTCGCGAATCGTCAGCCACGGGAAAGCCTCTCGCAGCACGCGACGAAAGCCGATCTCGCGCTCCTCCTGGGTGCGATAGGTCGAACTGCAAATCAGCAGAATATTGCCTGGTTGCTGCGGCGGCAGCATGCGGCCCATAAACCAACCGGCAGTCGCGCCTGAAGCGGTCTGATCGATACCCACATAAGCAGTACGCCGCGAATTGGGCAGATCGCTGGTGAGGCAAATCACCTGCACACCATCATCAATGGCGGCTTTAACCGCACGGTTGATCTTCACGTCATCGCGACACACCAGAATAATGCCGCTGGCTTCAGTAGCGCGGCGTTCAATCAGCTTGCTAAAGCGGTCAGCGTGGAATTGCGCACTCGGCAACGTATCCAACGTGATGTGCAGTTGTGGACGTTCGCGCATTACCGCGCGTGCATGAAACTCAAGCTGCGCGACAAAGCTGGTGCCGGATTCACACACAATCGCGATACGTTTTGCCGCTCCGCGAGGGTCTTCTGTGTCACTCAGCCCCAACCGCACCATGGCATTTTCAACTTTCTTGCGCGTCACCTCGCGCACGCCTTGCCGTCCATTGATCACGCGGTCTACGGTGGCGGGACTGACGCCCGCTTCCTGCGCGATGGCTTTAATGGATGGCGATTTCCAGTTTTGCAGCGTCATAATCTTTCCTGATGTCCTTCACCTCATGGATGAAACAGTAGCTTGATAAGACACTGATAATCAAATTGTTATAACTCCATGAATCCAGCGAACAATCATATATTTGAGGTCATTAACCTCAAATTTTCATGTGATCGGCCTCATCCTTTTAGCATCCGTTTCAGGCTTTGCTTTGACTTAAAACTTCACCAATACGCTTAATAGCGCCATCACCTGTCGCCCTCATAGGAATTAAAAAATGCTCAATGTTGCTCTCTTAGGTGCTGGCCGTATTGGACAGATCCACGCTGGGAATATCGCCGCGCATCCGCAATGTCGTCTGGCGTATGTGATGGATGTCTACGCCCCTGCTGCTAATGTGCTGGCAGAGAAATACGGTGCCAAAGTGGCAGATCTCGACACCATTCTGGCGGACAGTTCGGTTGATCTGGTGGCGATTTGCAGCGCCACTAACACCCATGCAGATTTGATTGAAGACGCCGCGCGCGCCAAAAAAGCCATCTTCTGTGAGAAGCCGGTGGATTTAAGTTTGCAGCGCGTGCAGAGCTGTTTAGCCACGGTGCGTGAAGCAGGCGTGCCATTGATGGTTGGCTTTAACCGACGCTTTGACCCGAGCATGGCGCATTTGCAGGCGTGTCTGCGTGATGGCGAGATTGGTGAAACCGAGTTGGTGACCATTAGCTCGCGTGATCCAGGCGCACCGCCCGCCGAGTACGTTAAAGTCTCAGGCGGTCTGTTCCGTGATATGACGATTCATGATTTTGATATGGCGCGCTGGTTGTTAAATGAAGAGCCGGTATCGGTGTACGCCAGCGCGGCGGCGCTGGTTGATCCCGAAATTAAAGCGCTGGGCGATGTCGATACCGCCGTTGTCACCCTCACTTGCGCCAGCGGCAAGATGGCGGTGATCACCAACAGCCGTCGTGCCAGCTACGGCTACGATCAGCGTATTGAAGTACACGGCAGTGAAGGGATGTTGCAGGTAACAAATCAGCTGGAATCACAGCTGGTGAAATCCGTGGCGAACGGAGTGGTGGCGCAGAAGCCGCAGCACTTCTTCCTGCAGCGTTATGCCGATGCTTACCGCAATGAACTGGCGACCCTCATTGAGGCGCTGGCAAAAGGCGAAGGCCAGTACCCCGGCGGGAATGATGGGTTGCAGGCGTTGTTGCTGGCGGATGCAGCGCTCGAGTCATTGAAAACCGGCAAATCGGTGGCACCGCAGTCGCTGTTGTAGTCGGTGCTGATAAGGGGCGAACTCTGGTCCGTCCCTTCAACAACTCCCCATCAAGATGGAAGCTTAATTGAAAGCTCACTGAAGCTTAAGCAAAACGGCCAAGCGCGACACAGGCAGCATGATGTTGCTCATTCATGGCGACGTTAAGCAACCAAAACGCATAGGCTTCAGGGCGTCCGTTAAGACACCCTGATGTGTTTTAACGCTGTGGATGATTCACTTCCAGCGGACGCAGGTCAAACAGCAACACTTCCGCATCATTGCCATTGCTGAACTGCAGCGCTGACTCATTACGCACACGCGCACCGTCACCCTCTTTGAACTTCACGCCGTTCACTTCGATGCTGCCGCGTGCCACATGAATATAGGCGTAGCGATCGGCATCCAGTGCGAAAGTTTGCTGCTCGGCACCATCAAAGAAACCGGCATAGATGCGGATATCCTGACGAACGCTCAAGCTGCCCTCTTCCCCTTCCGGCGAGATAATCAAACGGAGTTGCCCGCGTTTTTCACTCTCTGGCACGGAGATCTGCTGATAGCCCGGCTGGGTGTTGCGCTCGCCCGGTACAATCCAGATTTGCAGGAAGTGCACGTTGTCGCTCTTCGAGTGGTTGAACTCGCTGTGCGTCACACCGCTACCCGCGCTCATCAACTGCACATCACCGGGGACGATCACCGAGCCGGTGCCCATTGAATCTTTATGCTCCAGCGCGCCGTCCAGCACATAGGAGATAATCTCCATATTGTTGTGTGGATGCGCACCAAAGCCACGACCCGGCGCGACACGGTCATCGTTGATCACCAGCAGATCGGAAAAACCGGTCTGTTTTGGATCCCAGTAACTGGCGAAAGAGAAGGTGTGGTGTGAGTTCAGCCAACCGTGGTCACCCACTCCGCGTTGTTCTGACAGACGTTGTTCAATCATGGTTTGCTCCTCAAATGTGCGGTGGAAAGACGTTTGCCCTTCCGAATGAGGATAAGTATACGTAAACTAATTTGCCCAACAATGCGCTAACCTGACAATGACTGTCACCGAAAAGTGGACAATATGCAGATAGAAGATCTTCGTATTTATGTCGCAGTAATTAAAGCCGGTAACTTCACCGCCGCCGCCGAACAGTTGATGCTGTCGAAGCAATACGTTAGCCGCCGAATTGCCGCGCTGGAGGAATCACTCGGTGCGCGTCTGCTGAATCGCAACACGCGTAAACTGTCGGTGACGGATAACGGCCAACTCTTTGCCCAACATGCGCAACGTATTCTCGATGATGTGCAGGAAGCCCAGCAGGCGGTATCTGGCCGGCAACAGGTGTTGCAAGGCAGCTTTCGTCTTAGTGTTCCGATGTCGTTTGGCATCAGCCATTTGTCACCGTATATCGCCGAGTTCCTCAGTCAGCACCCCGGATTGCAGTTCCAGGTGGAGTTGGCGGACCGCTACGTCGATATGGTCGGTGAAGGCTTTGATATGGCGATCCGCATTGGCACCCTGCCCGACTCAAGCTTGATCGCCAAACGTCTGGGCGTGTTTCGCCGCGTGATCTGTGGCAGCCCGTCATACATTCAGGGCGCGGGCGCACCACGTGAACCGGAGGATCTGCTCAATCATGCTTGTTTGCGTTACGGGCGAGAAAGCCAGACCGGCTGGGAACTGTTTAACGGTGAACAACGCAAGGTGATGGCGGTGCAAGGCCCGATGGTGAGCAATAATGGCGAGATGCTGCGTGATGCGGCAGTGGCTGGATTGGGGCTGATTCTACTGCCGGAGTTTATCGTGGCACCGGCCTTAGCCAGCGGTGATTTGATGACCGTGCTGGATGAGTGGCAGCCTTCCTCACTCAACCTGAACGCGCTCTATCCACAGCATCGTCAGCGCAGCGAAGTGAATCGAGTATTTATGGCGTTTTTGCAGGAAAAGTTGGCAGGATAATGAAACGGGCGACCTGATGGCCGCCCGATAAGAATCAACTAGGCGCTTTCATGCGCAAACGTAATCGACTTTCTCCGTGCATCGCGCACCGCGATACCATGAATCAACAAGCCCAACACCGCCAGAATCGCACCGACCCAACCAGTGGACTGCCAGCCAAGGCCCGCAGAAATGGTCACGCCACCCAGCCATGCGCCGAGCGCATTCGCCAGGTTAAATGCCGAGTGATTCAACGCCGCCGCCATGGTTTGCGCATCGCCCGCCACATCCATTAAACGGATTTGCAGCACGCTCGCCAGCGCCACCATGGTACCGACCAGCATCACGTTGAGTGAACCGGCAAACGCATAGTGCGCGGTGAACACAAAAGCACTCAGCACCAGCACCGACCAGATCAGCACCATACGAATGGTTTTCTCCAGTCCACGATCCGCCAGACGCCCCCCCACCACGTTGCCGATAATCATGCCGAGTCCAAACAGCGCCAGCACCACCGGAATCCAACTCACCGGCATTTGTGCCAGTTCGGTCAGCGTAGGTTTCACGTAGCTGAACACCGAGAACAAGCCGCCGCTGCCGATCGCACCAATCGCCAGCGTCAGCAACACCTGCTTGCGCGTCAGCGCCGAGAGTTCACGCAACGGACTGGCGGTTTTGTCACCCGCCACGTTCGGCACCCACATGCCCACCAGCACCATGGTCAACAGCGCTAATACGCCAACAATGGCGAACGCTTCACGCCAGCCAAACACCTGTCCAATCGCGGTAACCGCAGGCACGCCAAGCAGGTTGGCGATCGTCAGGCCAAATAGCACCATCGAAACGGCCTGAGCACGTTTTCTGCGCTCTACCAATCCAGCAGCGACCAATGCGGCGACACCAAAGAACGTGCCGTGCGGAAAACCGGCGAGGAAACGCGCCAGCAGCATTGAGTAGTAACCCGGTGCTACCGAGCTAAACAGGTTACCCGCGGCAAACAGGCCCATCAGCGTCATCAGGAAGTTACGACGTGAAGCGCGAGCACCGAGCACAGCCAACAGCGGTGCGCCGATCACCACGCCCAGCGCGTAGATACTGATCAGGTGGCCCGCCGTAGGGATAGAAACATTGAGGCCGGTGGCGGCATCGGGCAGCAGGCCCATGATGACGAATTCGCCGGTACCAATGGCAAAGCCACCGGTGCCGAGCGCAAACAGCGCTTTGAGCACACTGGCGCGTGGCAGCGATGCCTGCTCCGGCAGCTGATTAAGTTGAGGTTGTGCAGATGACATGGTTTTCCAGTAACGCAGGTGAAGAATCCAATCACAATCGTGGCGGCATTGAAGGCCACCATCGTTGAGACTGAAAGGATTTAGCGGCACATGATAACTGATTTAGATGAAAATTCGATGGCAGAGAATTATGTGGCTGCTAATTAATCGTTGATTAGCCGCCTTGCGCCCATCACGGCGCAAAGCAAGGGTATCTTGACCGGCACCGCTGCAGTGTGTGCATTTTCGTTAAGCAACCTGCCGTGCTAGCAACGCCGCGCCGATCATTCCGCCGTTATGGGCAAACACGCCGGGCACCACCAAAGGATGCTGAGTGCTGCGCAACACATAACGCTGCACTTCCTCATTCAATGCTTCCATCAACGCTGTCACCGAAGCCAATCCTCCGCCCACCGCCACCAACGATGCACCGGTGATATTGATAGTGTAAGCCAGCGGCTGACTTACCAGTTGTAACCACACCTGAATCGTGCGATTAGCCTGCACTTCCTGCTGTTGCCAGCCGGCGATAATGTCGAGGCTGCTCGCATTAACGTCATGCAAAGTGCGATGGAGATTCTCCAGCCCGCGCGCGCCGCCGTAACTATCGAGACAGCCTTTTTGACCGCAGGGACAAGGCTGGCGCGGCAAGCGTATTGTCTCGCCTTCAATGTCCACTTCGGTCAGCGTAATCGGACCATGGCCCCATTCACCCGTCAGGCCATTCTGTCCGGTGATGATTCGCCCATCTGCCACCAAACCGCCGCCGACGCCGGAACCGAGAATGGCGCCAAACACCACTTTGTGCCCTTTGCCCACACCTGCCTGCGCTTCCGCGAAAGTGAAGCAGTCGGCATCGTTATGCACGATCACTTTACGTTGCAGTAACGCACCCAGCGCCTGGCTGAGGTTGCGTTGATGAAAGGCTGGGATGTTACTGGCAAACATCTCACCGCTATCCGGTGCCACGATGCCCGCAGTGGAGATCGCCAGCGGTGAATCCGTGCTGAAATGCTGATGTTGTTGGATCATGCGGCTCACCAGCGCGGTAAAATCCGGCCAGCTGTCTGCCGGGATTTTTTGCTGATCGAGGATCGTCAGCTGCTGCTGCGCATCCATCACACCCAACTTCACGAACGAACCGCCCAGATCGAGGCAGATCACTGCCGGTGTTGTACTCATAAACGTTTATCCATCACATCACGCAGGCCGTCGCCCAGCACATTAAAGCCGAGCACAGTAATCAAAATCGCCAGTCCGGGAAACAGCGACACGTAAATATTCAGCCCAAGGAAGTTGCGCCCATCACTCATCATGGTGCCCCACTCCGGCATCGGCGGTTGCACGCCTAACCCCAGAAACGACAAGCTGGCCGCCGACAGCACCACTGCGCCCGCCGTTAGAGTCGATTGCACAATCAGCGGTCCGATTGAGTTGCGCAGAATGTAATGGGTAATGATACGCGGATAGCGCACGCCCAGCATATGCGCGGCTTCAATGTACTCCATGTTCTTAAGGCCGAGCGTCAGGTTACGACTAAGGCGCGCATACACCGGAATGGAGAACAGCGAAATCGCGATTAGCATATTGGCCAGCCCTTCACCCAGCACGCTAACAATCAAAATCGCCAGTACGATACCGGGAAAGGCGAAAATAATATCCATCACCCACATAATCAGCGCATCGATTTTGCGTCCTGCCAGACCGGAGATGATGCCAAGCGGAATACCAATCACCATCGAGATCGCCACACTCAGGCAGACCTCGAACAGCGTGATGCGCGCGCCATAAATCACGCGGGCGAAGATGTCGCGGCCATAGTCGTCCGTGCCAAACCAGTGCGCAGCAGAGGGAGCCTGCAAGGTGTTCAGCAGATCCTGTTCGATCGGATCCCAATGGGTTAACAGCGGTGCTAACACCGCGGCCAGCACCACCAGCAGCACCAATCCGCCGCCAATCGCTATCGACGGATTGTTCTGTAGCATGCGCAGGAACTGGCGACGGCGCGATCGTGTCGGCAGCAAAGAGGTATCGAGGCTGTTCATCAGTCGAACCTTATTTTTGGATTGAGCAGGCCAATCAATATTTCACCCACCAGGTTCATCAGCACCACGCCGGTGACCGCCACCAGCGTCACGCCCTGAATCACCGGGTAGTCGCGGTACTTCACCGAATCCACCAGCAGGCGGCCAATACCTGGCCAGTTAAACACCGACTCCGTCACCACGGCGCCACCAATCAGGCTACCGAAGTTAAGTGCGACGATGGTGACAATCGGGATCAAGGCGTTGCGCAGCGCATGTTTCCAGTGAATATTCGCCGACGATAAGCCTTTGGCTTTGGCGGTACGAATATAGTCCTGACTCAGCACATCCAGCATGCTGGAGCGTGTCATGCGGGCAATCATCGCCATCGGCAAAATCGCCAGCGTGACGGTCGGCATCACGTAGTTCTTCCAGGAGTCCGCGCCCAACAGCGGCAACCAGCCGAGTTCCACCGCAAAGTAGTTCATCGCCAGCAGCGCGAGCCAGAAGTTGGCTATCGATGCGCCCGCAATGGTCAGCACCATCACGATTTGATCGGGAATACGCTGGCGATAGATCGCCCCGGTCATGCCCGCAGGCACGCCGATAGCAATCGCCAGCAGATAGGCCAGCGCCGCCAGCGACAAGGTGTAGGGCAAACGCTCGCTGATTTCGGTGATTACCGGGCGCTGTGACTGCAACGATTCCCCCAGATTGCCGTGCAGTGCTTCAGTAGCAAATTTGATGTACTGCAGCGGCAGCGGCTGATCCAAACCCAGCCGGATGCGCATGTTATCCACCGCTTCCTGCGGCGCTTCCGGGCCCGCCATCAGGCGTGCCGGATCCCCCGGCAACGCGCGGATGGCGATAAATACGATGATCGACACACCGAAAATAATCAGCGGCAGCGAGAGCACCTTTTTCGCGACATACGCTTTCATCTATCAGTTCTTCACTGCATCGCGAACCACAATCTGTCCGCCAGGCTGCATGGTGACGCCGCTGATGTTTTTGCGCGAGGCGTAGAGATCATCCTGATAGAACAGCAGCACCTGCGGAGCCAGCCCGCTGATCTGTTTCTGTGCCTGGAAATAGAGATCTTTGCGTTTCGCATCGTCAAGCGTGGAGGCGGCGGTATCGATCAGGTCATCGGTTTGCTTATCACTAAAGAAGCCGAGGTTCGCGCCGCCCGGTGCAAAGCTAGCGCTGTGATATAGCGGGCGCAGCTGCAAGTCGGAACCGTATAAACCGGATGACCACGACGCCAATACTGCATCAGTGCCCTGCTGGGCTTTCTCTTTGGCATCGGCGAAGGCGGCTTTGGTCCAGACGCCGCTTTCCATCTGGCGCACATTCAACTTCACGCCGATTTTCGCCCATAGCCCCTGCAACACCTGCGCGGTGCGCGCATCGGGTGCCTGAACAGCAATTGACATGCTAAAGCCATCCGGGTAACCCGCCGCTTTCAGCAAGTCTTTGGCTTTCTGCACATCGTAAGGATAATCCTTCAGGTTCTTATCGTAGTTGGCATCGACCGGTGCCAGTGAAGAGTTAGCCGGCTGTGCATAACCAAACATGATGGCTTTCACCAGCGCCTGCTGATCGGTAGCAAAGTTCAGCGCCTGACGCACGCGCACGTCGCTCAACGCTTTACTTTGCGTATTAAGATCCACCCAGAACACGGCCGCGCCAGGCGACTGTTTCAAATTCACGTTAGCATTGTTTTTCAACATTCCGGCGAATTGCGGCGGTACCGGATTAATAATATCGACCTGGCCGGATTGCAGCGCCATATTCATCACGGAAGGCTCACTGCTCCACGTCCATTTAATTTCATCAGGGCCGTTTGATTTACCCCAATAATCGCTGTTCTTTTTCTCCAGCACATATTCGCCAGATTTATATTGTTCCAGCTTATAAGGCCCGGTGCCGTCGGCTTTATTATTGATGCTGCCCGCTTTATCGGCGGTGGGGCTGACCATTAATCCCGGCCCTGAAGCCAATACGGTTAGAAAGGCCGGATTGATTTTTTTCAGCTCAAACTCAACCGTTAAATCATCGGTTTTCTTCACATCCTGAATAAAGGTGCGAACTTTACCGCTGCCCGCCAGACCGCGTTTGGTATCCAAATGGCGCTGGAAGTTTTCCACTACCGCATCGGCATTAAACGGCGTGCCGTCGTGGAATTTCACATTGGGGCGAAGCTTGAATGTCCAGTGTAATCCGCTGCTATCCGCACTCCAGGAGAGCGCCAGCGCAGGGATAATCTTGCCGTCATCACCCAGACGCGTCAGGCCTTCATACATGGGATCGAGCACCGTGCCGGTAAAGGTAGCGGTCTGGTTGCCCGGATCCATGCTGCGTGGCGGTTCGTTTTGCATAATCACCAGCTGGCTGGCCATTGCCGCCGAGCTTGCCAGTGACGCCATGATACAACCGGCCAGCGTCAGTACCTTTAAATGCTTGAATGTGCTTTGCATGAAGGCCCTCAATGAATCATTGAAATGTTAGGTGAATTAACAACGCTATATAAGGCACACTCTCTGAACAAAAGCCAATACGTAAGTTCATATATTTTACTTATAGTTAGATCTGCGTTCAGAAAATTAACTAAATATCGTTGAATTTGTTTTCCAGCCTCATTATTGTCAGGTCATATCGCTAATGCAGTGAGAACCAACATGCTCAATGCCCACCAGCAGCAAATTTTGCGTCTGCTTATTGCCTCGCACGGCATGAGCCGCACTGCTATTGCGGAAAATATGAAGTTGAGCAAAGCCGCGATTAGCCCACTGGTCAAAGAGATGCTGAATGCCGGATTGCTGGAAGAGAGCCTGGCGGAATCCAGTGGTCAGGGTCGGCCATCGGTATTATTAAAAATGCGTGCTGACAGCGCCTATTTTCTCGGCGCCTCGCTACTCGGCGAGTACGTCGTTTTAGTGCTGATTGATATGCATGGACTGGTGCTGGCGAGCACGAACATGCCACTCGATCCTGATCCCCAACAGCTGAGTGTGACGCTAGCTGCAGCGATTCCCGATTTGATTGCGCAGAAAGGCATTTCAGCCGATCAATTAATTGGCCTGGGCGTTACGCTCTCCGGATTTGTCGATGAAAATCAGGCAATTTGCGTGCAATCAGCGCTGCTGGGCTGGAAGAATGTCCCGCTGGCCGACATGCTCAAACAGCAAACCGGCCTTGATGTCTCGCTGGAGAACGATGCCAAAGCGCTGGCCGTCAGCGAGAAGATCTTCGGCGTGGCGAAAAAAGCCCGCAACTTCACCCTGATTTCCCATGGTGACGGCATCGGTTCCGCACACTTCTTCCAGGGCCAACTGCATCGCGGCGCACACGGCGGGGCCGGTGAAATCGCCCACTGCACCATCGAACCCGGCGGCCGCCCTTGCCGATGCGGCAAACGCGGCTGCCTGGATACTCTCGCCTCGCTGACCGCGATTCGCGAGAGCATGCGCGATAAAGCACTCGAGAGCCAAACCATCGCCGAACTGGAAGCGCTGGCGGTGAAAGGCAACAGTGCCGCCATCGCCATTCTGCATCAGGCTGGTCACGCGCTGGGCCTCTCGATCGCCAACATTATTCAGATGAACGATCCCGAATTGATCGTCATCGCACATCAACCCGATGCTTTTGACGGCTTACTGAAAACCGTGGTGATGCAATCCATCGATAGCCACGTGTTGCCGTCGATCATGGGCAAAACCCCGATTTCCAGCATCGTGATCAGCGAACAGAGCTGGGCGCGCGCCGCGGCAAGCGTGGCGGCATATCGATTCATCATTCAATTACCTGACTAGCGGAGGCTGTATGCGCATTGCTTTTGGTGGCATTCACACGGAGTGCAGTACTTATAACCCGGTGCTGAACTATGCCGACGACTTCCGCATCGTGCGCGGTAACGATCTGCTGACCAACCCCTACTTTGCCTTCTTGCAGGATTATGATGCGGAGTTTCTGCCGACCTTCCATGCGCGCGCCATCGCCGGTGGTCCGGTGGCGCGGGTCACTTATGATGACTTCAGGCAGGATTTTCTCACCCGTCTGCAAGCACAGTTGCCGGTGGACGGCGTCTACCTCGCCATGCACGGCGCGGTGTATGTGGAAGGGATGGAAGATGCCGAAGGTGACTGGATTACTGCCACGCGCGAACTGGTCGGCCCGGATTGTCCGATCACCGTCAGTTACGATCTGCATGGCAATGTGACGCAGCGCATCATCGATGCCATTGATATGTTCTCCACCTATCGCACGGCGCCGCACATCGATGTGGAAGAAACCATGCGTCGATCCGTGTCGATGCTGGTGAAAAGCCTGCAAACCGGCGTGAAACCCGGTGTGATTTGGGCACCGATTCCGGTGGTGCTGCCCGGTGAGCGCACCAGTACCGAAGATGAACCGGCAAAAAGTTTGTATGCGCGTTTGCCGGGTATCAATGAAATCGACCACATTTGGGATGCGTCGCTGATGGTCGGCTATGTCTGGGCCGATGAACCGCGCGCCACTGCGGCGGCGATCATGACCGGTACCGACGCCGATGTGCTTTCCGAACAGGCAGCAAAACTGGCGCTGGCATACTGGCAGGCGCGCGACGAGTTTGTCTTCGGCTGCGTCACAGGCAGCACCGAAGAGTGCGTGAAAATGGCCATCACCAGTGAAACTGCACCGGTGATTTTGGCCGACTCGGGCGATAACCCGACCGGTGGTGGCGTGGGCGATCGTGCCAATCTGCTGGCAGAGTTGATTCGCCAGGGCGCGCAGGATGTGATCGTCGCCGGAATCACCGATAAACCGGCCACTGATGCTGCTTTTGCGGCAGGCGTTGGGGCGAAACTCACTCTGACGATCGGTGCCACGCTCGATCCCGCAGGGGGGAAAGTTACTGCAGAATTTGAAGTCCTGCTGGTGAGTGATGATGCGCGTTCGCTGGCTAAACAGGCGCTGCTGAAAACCGGCGGCATTACGGTGGTGGTCGCCGATCGTCGTCGCCCTTATCACAATATCGCTGATTTTGAATTGCTGGGGCTTCATCCTGCGCAGGCAAAAATTGTGGTGGTGAAATCGGGTTATCTGTCACCAGAACTGGCACCACTTGCTAATCCTAACCTGATGGCGCTGTCTGAAGGCGTGGTGGATCAGTACGTCGAACGTCTGGAGCGTAAACGTAAACTGCAGCCTGCCTATCCTTTCGACACTGACTTTGAATTTCTGCCGGTCAGCACCCGTTCGGCTCGCTTTGTGGCGGCCAAATGAGTCGCGAGCCGGTCTTGCAGGTAGAAAACCTCACCGTTGCGTTTCGCCATGACGATCAGTGGCGTGAGGTAGTGAAGAACGTATCGATGACCATCAACGCCAGTGAGACGCTGGCGATTGTCGGGGAGTCGGGTTCGGGCAAAAGCGTGACGTCGATGGCGATTATGCGCTTGCTGAATATGCGCCACGCGCGCGTGACCGGCAAAGTGCTGCTGAACGGCGTGGACCTGCTGAATCTGAGCGAAAAAGCGATGCGCGATATTCGTGGCAACGCCGTGGCGATGATTTTTCAGGAGCCGATGACCAGCCTCAACCCCTCTTTCACCATTGGTCACCAGATCGCTGAAGTCCTGATCAACCATCGCAACATCAGTAAGCGGGCGGCGCGGGAAGAGACGGTGAAGCTGCTGGAGAAAGTGCGCATTCCTAATGCCGTTAAACGCTTCGATGATTATCCACATCACTTTTCCGGCGGCATGCGCCAGCGAGTGATGATTGCCATGGCGCTGGCGTTGCGACCAAAACTGCTGATTGCCGATGAGCCGACGACCGCACTGGATGTCACCATCCAGGGGCAAATTATCGACCTGATTAAGACATTGCAGGAAGAGGAAGGCACCGCGGTACTGTTTATCACCCACGATATGGGCGTGGTGGCGGAAGTTTCGGATCGCACGTTAGTGATGTATCAGGGTGATGTGATGGAAACTGGCACCACGGCGGACATTTTCTCGGCGCCAGCGGCGGATTATACGCGCACGCTGATCGCTACCGTGCCGCAGCTCGGCGCGATGCGTGGCATTACCGGGCCGCAGAAGTTTGCGCTGAAAGGTGATGCGGTGGCACTGCTACCTGAGCGCCCCGCTTCGCAACAGCCGCTGCTGTCGGTGAAAAACCTCAGCACCCGCTTCAGCATCCACGAAGGGCTGTTAAGCCGCAAAACCGGTGCGGTGCATGCGGTGGAGAATATCTCTTTCGATCTGATGCCCGGCGAAACCTTGTCGCTGGTCGGTGAATCCGGCTGTGGAAAATCCACCACCGGTCGCTCCCTCACCCGGCTGGTGAAAGCCGATGCCGGCGAGATCGCTTTCGACGGTTATGACGTGCTAAATCTCTCCTCCAGCGAACTGCGCCAGTTACGTCGGGCGATGCAGATGATATTTCAGGACCCGTTCGCCAGCCTTAATCCAAGGATGTCGATTCTCGAAGCCCTGACCGAGCCTTATCTGCAACATCAACTCGGCAGTAAACAGGCTGCTCGGGAAAAGGCGGCGGAGTTGATGGAACGTGTGGGTTTGTCTTCGGCGATGATGAAACGTTATCCACATGAGTTTTCCGGCGGTCAGCGCCAGCGCATCTGTATTGCCCGTGCATTGATGCTCGACCCCAAAATGATTATTGCCGATGAATCCGTCTCTGCGCTGGATGTGACTGTCAAAGCACAGATTATTAATCTGCTGTTGGATTTGCAGAGCAGCCTTGGCTTGTCGTATTTGTTTATATCGCACGATATGGCGGTGGTAGAGCGCATCAGCCATCGCGTGGCGGTGATGCTGTTGGGCGAGATTGTTGAAATCGGTCCACGCGCGGCTATCTTTGAGAATCCGCAACATGACTATACGCGCAAGTTATTGTCATCGGTGCCGGTGCCTGATCCAGCTCGACGTCATCTCAAGCGCCATATGGACGTTAGCGAGCTGAAAAGCCCGGTGCGCGCTCTGGGGTTTGTGCCGGAAACACGGCGCTATCGCGAGGTGAGCGCCGGGCATTGGGTGATGGAGAGTTAAAGCAGACTGTAATAGCCCCCGTTTAAACCGGACACTTCACCAGTAAGACATAGTCATAGAGCTATGTTTAAGGAGTGTCCTGTGCAAAGAATCGAAGTGATCACTGGCGAGCAAAAAC